>CAUYYV010000254.1:0-5301 GCA_963577075.1 Phycisphaerae bacterium | reverse complement strand
GCCGGCGGCGGGACGGTGTATTTCCCTGCCGGCACCTACTTGACCGGGCCGATCACCATGCAGAGTCACATGACACTGTATGTCGGAGCCGGCGCGACGATCCTGGGCAGCCCTGTTTATGACGATTATCCCCGCCGGGAGTTGCGCCTCGAAGGCACCACCAAGGACCTGCCGCTGTCGCTGATCTTCGCCAAGAACGCAGAGAATATCTCGATCAAAGGCGAGGGTACGATCGACGGTAACGGCAGCGCATGGTGGGGCAAGTGGTCGGCATGGGGCGGGGTCATCGGCATGGCGCACTACAAGGGGATAGACAACCTGACACCCGAGGAACGCGCCGAGTTTGATGAAGCGCAACGACTCAGCGCCCCGGGTCGGCCGCGCCTGGTCGAGTTCGTCGAGTGCAATCGCATCCTAGTCGACGGCGTGACGTTGCAAAATTCACCCATGTGGACGCTGCACCCGTTGTTTTGTGAGGACGTTACCATCAACAATGTTCGGTTGCTCAACCCGCCCAACTCACCCAATACCGATGGCATCAACCCGGATTCGTGCAAATACGTGCGCATCACCAATTGTCACATCGACGTCGGTGACGACTGCATCACGATCAAGTCCGGGCTTGACGAGGAGGGGCGGAGTACCGGGCGGCCATGCGAGCAGATCGCCATCAGCAACTGCACCATGGTGCATGGGCACGGTGGCGTCGTGATTGGCAGCGAAATGTCGGGCGGTGTGCGCGACGTATCGGTCAGCAACTGTGTCATGACACGGACCAACATCGGCTTTCGCATGAAAACCAAGCGCGGGCGCGGCAACGTCGTCGAGAACATCAGCGTCAGCAATCTTGTGCTCAACCAGGTCAAGACCCCACTGCACATCACGATGCACTACGGCTGTGGCGGGCTCATGCCGCCCGAGCCGGTGTCCGACCGCACGCCCGTATTCCGCGACATTGTCATCAGCAACATTCACGCTCGTGACTGCGAGATAGCGGGCCAGTGCTACGGGCTGGCCGAACGGAACATCCAGAACGTGATTCTGTCAGACATACGGATCACCGCCAAGACAGGCTTCGAGTTGAAAGACGCTTGCGGCATCCAGTTCAACCAGGTTCACATCGATACTGACGAAGGACCGTGCCTGGCCTGCGAGAATGTCGAGGACCTGACGATTCTCGACAGTTTCCGCAAGAGCCGCCCGGAGACCGGTCACCCGATCATGCGATTCGATCAGGTACGCGGGGCCTACATTCGTGGCGGCCCGCACGATCCGACATGCGGTACGCTCATCGAATTGCACGGCGATCGGACCAGCGATATCCGCTTGTCCGCCGACGGCACCGATCCAAACGATGGGGTATTCATTGATAAAAGCGCTGCACAAGCCGCCTTGGTGTCGCAGTAGTTCGAGCGTGTGCAGGCCATGAAAGCTACTTGACCATTCGGATGATGCCCCGCTTGGTCGCCTGTTTATGAGTACAGGTTTCGTAGAAGCATCTGTTTGGTTGAATACCTCGTCCTGTCAACAATAACGCTCATGGTATCAGCCGTGCCGTGGTGCATGGCCGGCATGATCGAGGCCATGCGAAACGTGTGCGGATTGAGGATCCCTGTTCCCCGAACTCTCTCGTTTGGCTGCTGCCGATGATCCGCGAGGTATGTGAATCACCATGAGACAGCCTGAAACATCGTTGCCGGGGCAGATACAGATCGCATGTGGTCGCTTGCTGCTGCCGCCGCGTCTGGTGGTCGCCGACGACGAGGTGTTCGCGGTGGCCTGGCAGTCCTGGCAGGCTCGGGACGGCAATCTTGCGACTGCCATCGGTGCCGTCGCGGGGTTGGAACTTCGTGCACAACTTGAATTCGATCACGATGCTTTGTGGTGCGGTGTCGAGGTCGTAAATCCGGGGCAGACTCCGATCGAACTGCGTGAACTGGCGTGGCAACTTCATCTCGATCCACCGGCGCAGATCAGCCTGCTCGATGACGGCCCGGCCAGCGAGGAAACCTTGCTGCCGGGCGGGGCGCCGCCATGGGAGTTGAATCTGACGCACGAGATCCTGACCGATCGCGGGCGGCGGCAGCGGTGCCTGCGCCTCGATTACGACGCCGATCAATTCTATGTCGGGTCCGCGGATCCGTTGACCTACGGCGACGGATTTGTGCGCGTCGAGCCGCTGGAACCGGCATCGGATCGTACGAAGATCTCCTGGCACCGCGTTGAGCCGCATTGGGATTACAACGGACTTTTTTCCACCCGGCCGTCATCTGGATTGTGGCTTTACGAAGGACAAACGCGGGCTGCATCGCTGGCAATCGCCAATTCGCCGCAGCGGTTGTACCGGCCGTGGCCGACGCCCGCCCATCCCGATGCACCCATCGCCCTGTACAAGGCGGGCTCCAAAGCCGCAAGCGAACGCCAGGCGATTCTCGACAAGATCGGATCATTTCGACTG
The DNA here is from genome assembly GCA_963577075.1 of Phycisphaerae bacterium. Taxonomy (GTDB): domain Bacteria; phylum Planctomycetota; class Phycisphaerae; order Phycisphaerales; family Phycisphaeraceae; genus CAUYYV01. The sequence continues at coordinate 2,843 of CAUYYV010000254.1, read as the reverse complement.
TTGGGCTGTGAATATGCCGGCCTGTTCGCCGGTGGCTATGACCACCGCAACGGACGATTGATCGAACCGCACGCAAGCCGGCCGGAAACAGGCGAGATCCTCCTGCACGAGTATCTGCGGTCGGGTGATGCGAGGCTATGGCAGTGGGTGATCGAGTTCGCCGAATGTTTCCAACAACTGGCGGTTAATCGCGGGCGCGGGGCCTCGACGGGCGGCGCGGTGCGTGGTCGCTATGGCGACAACCAAACAGCCCACCCGATCCGCTCCATGCGTGGTGCGGCGTTTTTCTGGGACATGGCGGCTCTGACAGGGCGACAGGACTATCGCGAAACTGCATTGGGAATCGCTCGTTACCTGACGCGGGTCATGCCGTGGAACAATGCACGACAGGGCGCCGCCATCCGCGACCTGGTCTACCTTCATCGCGAAAGCGGCATCGCCGCATTTGCGGACACCGCTCAAGCGATTCTCGCGACCGTGCACGAACATCAGCAACCGGATGGCGCGTGGTATGAGTATTGGGGCGAATCCGGTCAACCGTCGGTCTACGATTCGCCCGGCCACCACGGCGGGCAGTGGATAGCCAAGGCCTGCAAGAAACCGGAGATGGCTGGTTACAACATCAACGGCATTCTCGATGCCCTTCAGATCGTTGATCCGCCAACGCTGCCGGCCGCCGAAGAGATCGTGCAACGAGCGGCGGATTGGATGCTGCAAACGCAGTCACCGCAGGGGCCCTGGCCGTTTCCCGATGCCAGCAGCAGCAATCTTTATGGATACGGGCTGTTTCTCGATGCCACCGCCATGCTCAAGGCTGGCGATTATTTTCATGACGCGCGGTATCTCGCCAGCGGGCGCAGGGCTGTGGGGTTCGGGCTTGACCGCCTGGCGGCCACCGGCATGGTGCCCGCGTTGATCGGGGTGCCCGAACTTGAGGCCACCGAATCGTCGTTTACCTGGACCTGTGCGCTCGAAGCGATGGCGTGGTACGAACACGACGGATGAAAGGTGTCCGCGTGCTTGTCTTTCGCGTAGTCCGGTTCACGCGATGGGCAACGCCCCGATGTCGAATCCAGATCTGATGCTGGCCTGCCATGATTCGTTTCTGCTGGCGCGGGGCGGCCGCGACCTGCACGCTGAAATCCCTGCTCAACGAGTTCACCGTCCTCATGTCCGGGGTGTGCAAGTGAATCAGTAACTTAGAAGTGCTGAAAAAGGAAGGGGTGTCGGCCGCCAGTTCCTAAAGGTAGCCCCGCTGATCCATATGGTGAGTGCCATGCGTGGAAGATTTAGCGGCATCACCGCCTCGATGATGTCGCTAACCTGCAAACGTCTTGTCACGTCCGTGTTGAAGTTCGATCGGCTGGTACCCACCTCGGGATCGGAAGTACAAAGCGATCATGCCGAAGGCCACGATCAGGATGGCGGGAAAGCGTGCGGCGAAGGACAGGACATCACGGCCGGCGTGGGTCTTGCTGGCCGAGTACGTCGCATCGATCCTGCCCTTATCCGGATCGGGAAGATCGCTGATAAATTGCCTCGCGGCCTCGGGATCAATCTTCTCGTGGGACATCCACATGAACTGCCCGGGAACCCCGGCCGCCTCCGATAGCACGGGGGCCTCTGCTGCCACCTTGGCATGGATGGATTGGTCGAACGCAACCCCCAGGATCGGACCCGCGATGATGCCGGCGGAAAGCAGGCCAATTGCTGAGACCGTATTCAAGGTCAAAGCGCCCCCTTCGGGAAAACGTTCGGAGACGAAGCCCAGGATGCATGGCCAGTAGTAGGTCTGGCCAAGGGCGTAGAATGCAAACGCAATGAAGATCGCCGTGCCGGTGGCGCCGGAGAGCCAATAAAGCCCGGTCGCCGAAAACACTCCGCTCAAACAAAGCAGGACTGGTGGATTGAATATCTTCAAGATGCCCCCGGCGAACACGCGGAACACGAGCATGATGAATGCCGAAAAGACGAGTGCAAAGGCCGGATTGACATCTAAATTATTCAGAACCGGCGTCATCAGCCCCTTGATCCATCCGTCCGTGCCCAATTCTGCCGTTGCCACTGGAATCATCAGAAGACACAGCAGGAAAAACAATGGCTTGCCAAGCGCCTTGACCCAAGCGCCGAAGATCGCGCCCACGCCAAGTCCTGCGTACAAACTCAGCTCGAACCAGTTCGATGGTTTTGTCCACGCCGTAAGGTTGTCGATCTGGTTGCCAATCTCGTAAATCATCATGAATGAAGTAAGCATGGCTCCGAGGAAGCCGATCTGGCGCAGCATGCCGCGGTAGGGCACGCCCGCCTGTACGCGTTCGTCCACGGGGAAACGGCAGGGTCCGTACATCGCGGCGTAAGCAATCGCCGGCAGGACGATCCACAGAGCATGAATACGCCAATCGTCAAATATCGTTTCGGTGCCGATGATGAGCAGCGTTCCAAGCACCAGGCCCGCCGGCCAGGCAGCATGAAGATACGTGAGCCACTTTGTCTTCGCCTTCGGATAGACCGCGGCGCAGATCGGATTGATGACTGCCTCGACGATTCCGTGGCCGAGCCCCGCACAAAGGGCGAACCCATACAATGCGGCGTAGCTGTTCGCCGTGAATGTGCCGACCCCCGAGATCACTTGGAGGACGAAGGCGGCGTACATCGGAATCTTGTATCCCGTCCGGTCAACGACAAGGCTGAAGCCGATCATCGTGATGGCGATCGGCCAGAGCGATGCGCCAAATACTTCGCCAACTTGCTGCTGCGTCAGGTTGAATTGTTCCCCGTATGCACCACCTGCCGCCACGCGAAACGCGAAACCGAATCCAGCGGCCATCAGGGACAGGAAACTC
>CAUYYV010000253.1:0-5320 GCA_963577075.1 Phycisphaerae bacterium | reverse complement strand
ACGGTGTCATCCTTGCCGAACACTTCGACCAGGCGATCACAATACCGTCGTGCATATTCGATGCCGCCCCAGACTAGGCAGTCGTGCGCTCGAACCACGACATCGATCAGCAGGGTGTCATCGATCTTTCGCCCACGCGCCGCACGCAGGGTCTGGAGCATCAGGGCACGAAATTGCATGGACAGCCGCCGGCCACGCTTGCCTCGATACCGGGTCCGCAGCACCACGAGCTTGCGCCGCAGTGTCTGCCGCGAGGTTCCCTGCGGGCGCTCGATCATCGCGGCGAATCGGCGTGGCTGGGCCGCGACCATTCGGCCGGTGTGGAATGCACGCAGGTTCGCCTCGGCGTTGCTGCCCAGCATCAGGCTGATCGCCCGCTCGATCAACTCAAGCGTCAGTGGCAGGTAGCCCCGCTGATACGCGATTCCCAGCATCATGATGTTGGCTGGGAGCTTGGATCCCAGCATCTTTTCGCAAAGCGCGCCGACGTTGAAGGCGAAGAACCGCTCGCGGTTCGTGTACCGGCGCAGCGTTTTCTCCAACTCGTCGGGTTCTAACTCGTCGCGGCCCATCAGCGACAGGATCGTTTCCGTCTGAGTGGTGTTGACGACGACGGCGGTGCGCTGCGAAGCAACACGGTACGGCTGCTTCGGATCGATCGCCCGGTTGGCCTCGAGCAGGTCGATGCCCAGCAGCAGGTCCGCTTGGCCGTACGGAATGACCGCGGTGGACAGTGTCGCGTCGTGCCCGTTGCCGTTGGACTTGCCGTTGCCGTTCGAGCGCGGCGACTGGCCGATGCGAGAATAAACGAGCTGTGAGAACACGCCGCCATTGCGGATCGCCAGCCCTTTCTTGTCGAGAAACTGAACGTGGTACCCCATTTCATGACCGGCGGTGACCAGCACGGACGTGGCCATGCCGATGCCCATGCCTCCGACACCCGCCAGATAACACCGCCATAATTCTTGGTCGGCATGGATCGGCCTTGCCGGTTTGGGGATATCGCTCAGATCAAGCTCGAAGCGATTGTTCGATGGCGCCTGCTTGCGGATGACTGTGACATCCTCAAACGACGGGCAGGCGCCGATGCGGTGGCACGCGCCATCACTAACGCACCATGACTGATCCGTCTGCACCTTCGGGCCGTAATCCGTCTGCTCGACCGTCAACCCGGGGCAGCCGGTTATGTTTGTGCATTCAAGGCAGTACTCGCAAACTTCCGTTGCTACGTTGACGAATGTCTGGCGTGCGAGAAATCCAGTTTTTCGGATCTGCGTCTTCTGCTCGGCACGCTTACGCCGGTAATAGGTGATGCCGCATTCCTTGTCGGCGATGACGATCTTGACCCCATCGGCGAGGATGGTCTGTTCGAGCAGTTGCCGGTGCCGCTTGCGATCACTCGGGTCGATGCGTACAAGGCGAATCTCTTTGGCCTGCTGCTTGGGGATCATGCCCGCGATGATGCGTTCGATGTCCTGGCCGAACGTGGCGCCCCCGGTCAGGTCCACGTCGTCGCCGGGGTTGACCTGGTGGCCGGTCATGGCCGTCGTCTTGTTGTCTAAGATGATGTAGGTGATGTCCTGGCCGTTGTAGATTGACTGGCTGATGGCGATCAGTCCGGAATGGTAGAACGTGCCGTCGCCAAGGAAGACGATCTGCTTGTTATCGATAAACGGATCGACTCCCAAGCCGGTTGCACCTCCCAGTCCCATCCCGCTGTAGTTTTGCATCAGGGGCTTGGTCGGCTCGAACATGAACATGGTGTAGCAGCCGGTGTCGCCGTGGCATACCAGGTCTACCGGTTCGCGGTTGTGCTGCGCGTGCATGTAGTCGGGATCGAGGAGGTCCTTTCGCAGGTCGAGCAGCACGCTGGATGAATCACGATGAGGACACCCCGGGCAGAAGGTGGGTGTGCGGTCCGGCAGATTCACCTGATATTGCGATGTGGCGGTGATTTCCTCCAGCTTGTGCGAGAGTGTCAGTCGCTCGGCTTGTGTCAAATCCGGCGCCAATATCGGGTGCCCGCCCAACAGCGGCGTCAGCCGCTCGATCAGGATCGACGGATTCAACCCACGCGTCGAGGGGATGCCCTCCAGCCCGTTCGGGAATGCCTTGCCGTAAACTTCGGTATCGAGTTGGTCAGTTTGTGTCAGCGGATTAATGATCTGCAAAATCTGTCGCTCGACAAAGCTGCGCCGCTCCTCCACGACGATTAGCCGTTGACAGCTGCGGGCAAAGTCGGTGACGATCTGCTCGTCGACGGGATAGCTCAATCCCAGCTTGAGGATCGGAATCTGCCCGGCCAGCCCCATCTCGGTCAGCGACTGGTTCAGGTAAGCCGCCGCGACACCCGAAGCGACGAAGCCGAGCGGCACCCGTTCACCTTTCTGCGGCGGGTGAAGAATGCGGTTGATGCCGAGCTTGCGGGCGGCAACCTTGATCGTGTCAAAACTCGAAGCCAATCCCACTTCCCGCCGGCCCGTTCGTGGCGGCAGCAGCACCGATTCCTCAAGGGACGGCTCGATATCGTCGGTGTAGCTGAGTGTGGTCCGCTGATGACTGTTCAGCGTTGGGAACTGGTTCGGTCGGCAATCGACGCTACCGCCGCCGTCAGCCAGCGCGACGGTCATCATGTACCCGATGTATATTTGCCCAGCGGCGCCGAGCTTGAATGACAGGTTGATCCAGTCCTTGACTTCCTGCGGACAACTCGGTTCGACCATGGGCAGACGTGTGTGCTCTGCGATAAAGCGCGAGTCGGCAGGAACTTGTGTCGAGTCGCTCCACGGGTCGTCGCCGCAGACGATCAATCCGCCGCTTCCCCGGCGCGTGCCCGACAGCACGCCCAGGGCCAACGCATCGCTGGCCACGTGAACGCCCACCGACTTGAACACCGCAATGGCGCGGCAACCGGCCATCTGCGCGCCATTGACCATCGCAACCGACAACGCTTCGTTGTTGGCGACCTTTGCGACCACGCCCTTCTCGTTGAGCAGTGGTCCGATCAAGCTGAGCGTGTCGAAGAATCCGGCGATCGGCGAGCCGGGATAACCGGTCAACAGGTGGACGCCACCATCAGTTTCCAGCGCGCCCTTCACCAGCAACTCATTACCGGTGAATATCTCCCGTCCCGCTTCTCGCAGAAAACGAGGGTCGATGTTCATATGAAATTTTCGTCCGGATTTTCTGGGTGTAATGGGTCCGTTCTATAGGTCCGACCAAAGCATCCGTGCCTCGTCCATAGCGGGGCGCCAATCATTGGTGATCAACTGCCCGGACCGTAATTCAGTATTGGCGTTTGGGATCCCTGAGTGTTCGCCCCATTATACGGCCCCCGCCAAGGCATACCACCTCCCGCCCGGCAGGCCATTGATAAGTTGTTATATGTAAATGATTTAGTTCACGTACAGGCCCTTTTTACAGGTGTCGGGCTGGTCTCAGCCGATCGCTGCCGCCGGTGATGGTCAGTTGGCTGGCACCTTAGTTATTACACTCTCGGTCGTGTTATGCGCGCATGTCCAAAATCGCGTGGTTGTCCAAGCGGTGGGTTTGGTCAGTCCGTTGGGGCTGGGTGCCTGGCAGACGTTTAGCGTATTGCTCGGCGGCGAGACGATCGCCGACCGTGCCGCGACGCTCGGGCCGGATACCGATCCAATTGATCTGGTCCGCGCGGTGGGTGGGGTCGCCGTGGCGCAGCATTCGGCGACGGACCCGGCTGTTGATCTGGCCGAATGGGCTGCGCGCGAAGCGATGACCGCCGCCGGCATTGACCCGGCCGGGCTCGACGCCGTCGTTGGCGCCAGCAAGGGTGCGGTCGTGGCCGCTACCGCGGCGATAGCGCGGCGGGCATCACCAGGTGATCACCGCCGCTTGATGCGCTGCTCCGCTACTCCGACGGTTCCCGCTGACGCCGACCTGGCCATCGTGCTGGGTCCGCATGGTTACCTGAACCATCACCTGCGCAAGCGGCTGGGCCTGCGATCCGTGCGTAGCGTCGTGGCCGCCTGCGCCTCGAGCCTGACCGCACTTCATCAGGCGCGCCTCATGCTGTTGCACCCGACGGACGACCGCATGCCACGTCGCGTGTTGGTGATTAGCTGCGAGGCGGCGTTGCTGCCCGCTTTCCTGCACAGCTATGCCCGCCTGGGCGTGCTGCCGCCGCTTCGGCCCGAGGCTTATTGTGGCCGGCCCCTCGACCGTGCTCGTGGCGGCTTCATGCCGTGTGAAATCGGTGCCGCCGTCGTGCTCGAGGCGGTCAGCGCGCCCGAGCCGGGCCAGATCGAGCTTGTCGACACCGCCATTGCCACCGAAGCGTACGACCTGATCCGCACACCACCGCGCATGAACGCGCTGGCCCGCGTGGTCGAGCAAATATCGGTCAATCATTGGATCGACCTGTTGCACCCGCATGCGACCGGCACCGTCGATTATGACCCCATCGAGTTGGCTGCGTACGAGCGTGCATTTGCGAAGGTGGGGCGGTTTCCGACTGCGGTGTACGCCGTCAAGGGTGCGCTCGGCCACGGCCTGGGCGCTGCCGGGCTCGTGTCGCTGGTCATCGCATACCTGTGCGCCAAAACCAATCGTCGCCCGCCCATGCCCTGGCTTGAATCCCCTATTGACACGCCCCTGCCTCTCACGCCTCCCGGCTTACGCCTCAAGCCCAACTCCACCCACGCCGTCTTCGCCGCCGGTTTCGCCGGCCACGTCGCCGGTGCGGTGCTCGCAACACGATAAGCTGATTGATCAACCGACCTGTTCGTATTCGTAATTGAGCACACGAATAAACAATCGCATACGATGACGACCACGGAGGTGATCCGCTAAGCATGGACGAAAAAATCGCATTCGTCGCGGACATGCACCTCGAGCCGATGGAGGCCGGCAGGTCGTTGTCACAAGGCATCAATGACCTGCCGCCCCGCCGCGCCGCGCAACTCGAGCAGGCGTTGCAGCAGATTTACGATCTGCAACCGGTGGCGGTGTTGCTTGGCGGTGATAACGCCAACCGGGTCCTGACGCGGCCAGATCATCTTCGATTCATCGACGATTTTCTCACTCGCTTTCCACAGCCCCGCTACGCAATCCCCGGCAACCATGACGTGGGCAGTACCGTCGGTTGGCCTCGCCATGACCGGGAGGAAATGGCGCGCTGTTGTGCGACGTTTCGCGAGCACTTCGGGCCCGATCGGTGGGTGCTCGAGGCGGCGGGTTTTCGCGTTATCGCGATCAACTCGCAGATCACCGCCAGTGGATTGCCTGACGATGCCGGGCAGCGGTCGTGGCTGCGTGCTCAACTGGCCGAGCCCAGTTCGCTGCT
>CAUYYV010000252.1:0-5328 GCA_963577075.1 Phycisphaerae bacterium | reverse complement strand
CTGAGGCGAAGTTGATCGCTGTGATGTGCGAATCGCTCGAAGACCATGCCCATACGGACAGGGCCGCAGTCGTCCGAGTCGTCGTGAAGGCGAACGACGCGGCCGGTGGCATTAAACGTGATATGCGATGAGCCGGGCAGCATGGCACGCACCTCGACCCGCGTACCGGCATCGATCGGCTGGTCCAACTCAAACCGCATGCCTGATTCGCTGACGTCGTAGATGTGGCCGGTCCAACGATATCGGTCCTCGCCCACGGGGCGGACGCGGATCAGCGTGTACATGGCGGGCAATTTCAGACGGGCTGCGCTTCGTAATTCGCTTGATTGACTCGCCGGCTTGCCCATTGTTTTGCTCCCGAGGTGCGTCATGGCAACGTCCACGATCAATATCGACGACCGCGACCCGACAGTTAAGGCACATCGGTCTTGTTTTCTGCCCCGATGTGTCAACCGAGAGATCGCGACGGATAATCGCAGCCATCGGTTATCAGGCGTGCACGAGAAAGTCTCGTGCGGCGATGAAGCCGCGCTGCTGCATCGCGTCGCCGTCGTAGAAGTTTTGGTCCTCGTGCTCGATGCACACCACGCCGCGATAGCCGCCCTGCTGGAGCATCTGGAACATCCTCGTCCAACGTGCCACGCCATGGCCGGGCAGCGTGTATCGCCAGGACAGGCCTCCAAACGAGTAGTTATCGGGGAACATCGCCGCCTGCGTATGCCCGATCTCGTAGCGATTCTCGTCGAGCAACTCGGTGTCCTTGGCGTGCACATGGCAAACGTGCCCGACAAACTCCTCGAGGAAACGGACCGAGTCGATGCCCATCCGGATCAGATGCGACGGATCAAAATTGATCCCCAAGACATCGCTGCCGACCTCATCGATCAGCCTGCGGTAACCCTCGGGATTGCAGGCCAGATGGGAAAAATGAGGATGCTTACCCGGCCATCCCTCGATGGCAATCTTGGCACCGCTGCTCTCGATCGCCTGACAAAGCTGGCCGTAGCCATCGACGGCATGCGCGAACGTTGCAGCGCGGTCAGTTGCCTGATCGTCGGCCATAATGACGGTGAAATAAATCAGAGCGCCGGCCGGCGCCACGGATCTGATGTAATCAGCGTTGGCCTGTGCGGTGTCGCGGCGTTCATCAGCGTCGGCCGAGCACAGCTTCGGCCAGTCCGGTAGATCGGTCGATCCGATACGCAGTCCGGCGTCGATGATCCTTCGATACTCCTCCACCGTGCGCGCACTGACATCAATCACCTCGAATTCGTGGTCGACAGCGAAGCGGATCATGTCATCGAGGTCACGCATCCATGACCAGTTTCGATAGCGGATGCCGACGGGAAACGAACCGGTTCGTGTGCTCGCCATGATTTTGGAACCTCTAGATACACGGCCGTGACCACAAGCACCACGCCGATCGACCAAGACCTATCATTCTAATGTCATTGGGATTTTGACAACGACGCTTCACCCAATGCCAATGCCGGTTCGGGCCGAGAAAGGCCGCTAGTGCTTGCAGATTTGGTCACTCGCTGGCGAGGCTGACCACAGGCGACGCAGGCGGTCATCTCATCGAGTTTGCTAAGATACTGTTCGATAGCGGCGACGACGGCCGCGTGGCTCCAGGTCAGCGGTGACACGCTCAGCGGCGCGTTGGTTTCCGGGTGGACCTGCTCGGCCAACACGCCCGACGGTAACGCGTGACTGGCAACCCACTCGAAAATAGGCAACGCCTCGCGTAACTGATCGATGTTGCTGGCTCGAGCGATCTTCCATTCGGCCAGCCAGAGCGTGCAGATGAACCACGGGTTGCCCGGTATGTTCTCCACGTCGTCGCTGATACGGTGATAGTGGTCGCCCTCATAACGCGCCAGCCCCCCTACCCGTGTCTTGACCCACAACCGGCTTTCGATGGCCGCCATCGTTTTTTCCATTCGCTCGTCGTGCGGGCTGAGCATGCCAAACGCGCAGGCAGCGTACATGGCGCTGTCGATGGTCAGGTCGAACTCGTATTGACTACGCCACTGTCCATTGCCTTTGGCGTGGTCCGCCTGTTCGACAGTGGGTGCCTGCCCGGCGAGCACCTCCGCCGTCTGGCGCGCGGTGCGGGACCGGTCCAACGGCACAATGCGGCGCAAGAACCGATCGTGCTCCTGGGACCACATATATTTGCAAAACGACTCGCGCATCTGCGCCGCGGCATCGGCGTAGACCGCGGCACGGCGGGTGTCGCCGAAACACGTGGCAAACTGCATCGCCGCATCGAGCCCGCCGTATACCGTCGCCACGGTGAAGGCGTGTATGCCCCACCGCTCTTCCCAAAGGTCGTAACTCGAAAGCGGCAAGTGCGTGTCCGGGTCGCGGAAGCGCACCAGAAAATCGGCCGCCCGCGTGATCAGGTCAACCCACAGCGGCCTGACAAACTCGATATCCCGGTAGCGCACATAGTGGCGCCACAATGCCCACAGCACCAGGGCGGTCTCGTCCTCCTGAATCGGAAGTTGCGGATGACCCTCGCTGACCCAGGGATGCCAGCTCGACCCGGGGCTGCCATCGGGATTGTATTTGTGCAGGAAATAGCCTTGCTCGGTAATGATCTGTGAACAGAGCAAGTAGAAGGAGCGCGCCACATCGGGGAACCCCGCCGCGTCCATGGCGGCAGCCACCAACGCACCGTCGCGAGGCCAAAGGTAGGAATACGTATCACGCTGAAATTGCATGATGTCCGAATCATTGGCGGCGATAATCGCGCCGGAATTGTTGATCTGGGTGCGCAACACCAGCAGCGATCGCTTGAACAGGTCAACCACTCGGCTGCGTGGGCCGCCCTCGGAGGGTTTTGGGAAATCGGATCGCGCCGCCGCCAGCCACAATCGCCAATACGCCTTGGTGCGGTCGATCACACCCATCGGCCGCTCGCGGCGAAGAAACTGACCAAGCTCGATAAGATCCTCGTAAGCGTACCCGGCGCCGATGACCATGTACACCACCCGACGCCCCAGCGGCTCGAGCAGCACCTTCATCATCATGGTGGAGTCGACCGCGCCCTGGGCGATGGTATTGTGGCCCAACTCACCATCCTCGGCGTCGCGCCAAGTGCCCTCAGCGCCCCGGAAGCCGGCCAGGCCCGTCGCGTACTGGTCGATGTGCATCCGGCCCTGTTCGTCACACCACGACGCCATCAGGTAACGCTGCTGGCGGTAGTGAACCAGGCAATCAAGTTGTGGATCAAAGTAAACCGTGTCGCCGACCTTCGTCCCAAACAGTCCGAAATCCTGATGGTGGAACAGGTGCACCGTTCGCTCGGCGTCAAACAGGTTGACCACCTCGACGCGTCGCACGAGCAACGGCCGGTGAAAGTCAACCACATCACAGCAGTGCATCCTCAGCTTCAGCGCCTCGTGGGTCATGGTCACATCGGTTGCCAGCGTGTCGGGCTCATAGGCCTGCTGCAACTGCCAGCCCTGGTGGGTCCAAAATAGGCGCTTGCGCCGGCGGTCACCCTCGGTGGTTTGGTTGGGCGGCAGAACCGACCAGATACCAAACTGGCACGGCCCGCCACCCGCGTGATTCTCTTGGCCCACGTGTGGGAAATACAGATCACGAATCTGGTAATGCTGGTCGAATGTCACCAGCATCTGCCCGTTACCGACAGGGATATCGCGTGGCATGCTCTGAGTCACTCCGCTCGAAACCGACAATCGAATGGTCGGATATTGATTCTTGATCGGCATACGGGGTCCCCGCTGGTGATTTGTGGCTGGACCGGACCACCACATCTGATACGATGGCCTGCCAGCAGGAATTCTCGCCATGCCCACGATGACCATCGATGGCACACGCATCGAGTTTGACGGCCAGAAATTAATCCTTCAGGTCGCGCTCGACAACGGAATCGAGATTCCCCACTACTGCTATCACCCCGGCCTGTCGATCGTCGCCAGTTGCCGTATCTGCCTGGCCGAAGTCGCCCAGCCCAATCCACGCAACGACAACAAAGTTGAGTTGATCCCCAAGTTGATGCCGACCTGCCAAACCCCGGCCGCGGACGGCATGGTGGTCCACACGCATAGCCCCAAGGCCATCGCCAATCAGAAGGCGGTGATGGAGTACCTGCTGATCAATCACCCGATCGATTGCCCCGTATGTGATCAGGCCGGTGAGTGCGACCTGCAGGATTACAGCTACAAATATGGCCGCGCTGCGTCACGCTTCATGGAAGAAAAGGTCAAGCAACCCAAGAAGGACATCGGGCCAAGCGTGCTGCTCTACAGCGACCGGTGCATAATGTGTTCGCGGTGCGTGCGGTTTACGCGCGAAGTGACGGGCACGGGCGAGATCGGCGTATTCGGGCGCGGCCACACTGAGCAGATCGACATCTTTCCGGGCAACCCGCTCGAAAACGAACTCGCGGGCAACGTCGTGGACATCTGCCCAGTCGGAGCGTTGCTGGACAAGGATTTTCTATTCGAGCAACGGGTGTGGTTTCTCTCGCAGACGCCGAGCATCGACGGGATCACCGCCTCGGGTGACAATATCTGGATCCATCACAACGAGGGACAGGTTTACCGCGTCAAGCCGCGCGAAAACCCGAGCGTTAACAAGTGGTGGATCAGCGACGAGATCCGCTACGGTTGGAAGTTCGTGCATCACGAAGACCGCCTACGCTCGCCGATGCGCCAGCAATACGGCGTACAGACCGAGTGTGACTGGACTCGTGCGTACGCGCAGGTCCGCGACGGGTTTCAAACCGTGGTCAATGAAGGGGGCGCCGGTTCGCTGGCAGTGATGGTCAGCCCGATGTTGACCTGTGAAGAAGCGTATCTGCTGGGCAAGTTTGTCCGGGCCTTAGACGACGAAGCGGTGCTCGGCATCGGCCCTGTGCCCATCGAGGGCGAGGACAAGACGTTCCCCGGCGGGTATCGCCTGCTCGCCGAGAAATGCCCCAACCTCCGCGGCGTGCGCCGGGCGCTGAGCATGCTTGGACGCGACGTGCTTGAGTTTGATGCGTTCATCGAGCAACTCGCCGACAAGGAATCAAACATCGCCGGCGTGCTGTTGACCGGCAACTACCCCAATCCATGGGCGCCCGCAGAGTTGACCAAGGCGGTCGCACGGAAGTTTGTCGTGCTGATTGACACGCTGCCAAATGATCTGAGCCTGAAGGCCGACGTCATGCTTCCGGGAGCAACCTGGGTGGAGAAGGCCGGCACGTTTGCAAATGCCGACGATCGATTGCAGAGTTTCGAGCAGGCGATCGCAGTGATCGAGTTGGCCAAGCGTGAAGGACAGATCGCAATCGACCTTGCCGCGGCGTGCAAC
>CAUYYV010000251.1:0-5335 GCA_963577075.1 Phycisphaerae bacterium | reverse complement strand
AACGCCAGTGTCTATCCTGTCGGGCGTACGGCAGTTGAAAGCAGTCATCCAGTGGCCAGTCAAATTGACGATACGGGACCACAGCCGGTCACCGACGCGAAATTCAAGCCGGACCTGGACCACGGCGTGGGCGTGCAAGCGCTGCCTCCATGGAAGTTGATGCTGCACCACGATGATGAAAACGAGTTCATGTACGTCGTCGACACGATCACGATGCTGACACCGTTGCAGTCATCGGAAGCAACCCGGCGCAAGCTCGAGGACCAGCACGAGGGTGTCGCGCCACTGCTGACCACGCACCGCGAGCGCGCCGAGTTGTACGTCAACCAGTTCGGTCGGCGCAATCTGACCGTCAGCATCGAGCCGGCATGAAGATCACCGACGTGCAAACGGTGCTGCTGACCGGGCCGGCGGGAAACGACCCTTTCCTGACCGCCCAGCGAAAACTGCGATCGGCCTCTTTCATCGAAATTCACACTGACACCGAACTGGTGGGCATCGGCGAGACCTATACCGGCTACCACGCGCCCGAACTGGTGCCCGAGATCGTCGAGTTCTTCAAGCCGATTCTCGTGGGCCGGTCCGAAGACGAACTGGACGTTCGCCGCTTGTGGGATCGGATGTACGCTTGCGGCAATTTTTGGTGCAGGATCGGCTTGGGCGCCAACGTGCTGGCGGGTATCGAGGGCGCACTGTGGGATCTCAAGGGCAAGCTGCTGAACCTGCCGGTCTACGAACTGCTGGGCGGACTTCGCTACGACAAGTTGCTCGCCTATGCTTCCGGCGGTGGCAGCGTCTACCCGTGGGACCAGATGCGGTGCAAGATCGATCTGTATCGCGACGCCGGGTTCATTGCCGCCAAGTTCGGCGCTGGCTGGCGTAATACGCTGGCCGGCACGACGTTCGATTACAACAGCAGTCCGCAGGCGTGGATTGACATGGAATGCCAGAAGCTCGACGCCGTCCGCGAGCACGTCGGCGACGAGTTCACCGTCTGCCTTGACGGCCACATGAGCAATACCGAGGAGCACCAGAGGCCGTGGGACCTGGCGACCGCCACCGCCGTGCTGAAAGCCATGGAGCCGTACGACCTGTTTTTTTACGAGGAACCACTGCATTACAACGACATGGACGGCTACGCAGCGCTGACCCGTTCGACCCGCGTACCCGTTGCCGGGGGCGAGTGCTGGACGATCCGCGAGGAGTTCGATCGCTGCGCGCAGATGGGTGCGGTGGACATCGCGCAGCCGGACGCTTCGTACATCGGCATCGCGGCGTTCGTGGACGTGGCGCACATGTTCGCGGGGCGCAACCGGCGCAGCGCCACCCACTCGTGGTCCAGCGGCGGCGGCGCCATGGAGAATATCCACGCCGCCTTTGCCAGCCCGAACATGGCGATACTTGAATTACCCCCCCTCGCCGGGCCCCTGCACACCGAGGTCTGGGCCCCGGGGTTTAGGTTCAAAGACGGCCACATCCTGCCACCGCAGGAACCGGGACTCGGCGTGACCCTCACCGACGAAATCAAGAACCGATTCCCGTTTGAGCGCGGGTCGGGTGAGTGGAACCTTGTGCCGGGCAAGCCCCACTGGCGATAAGCATGTTTATGCGGGACGATCCTACCATTTTGATTTCCCTGCCCACCGGGGAAGAGTCCGTCGAGCGTATCGGCACGGTCTGTCCCAACGCCACGCTGCGAATCGGTCCGCATATCGACGACGATACGACCCCGATGTCCACCCAGTTGCTGCGTGGCACCGACATTATCCTGTGCGAGGTGCCACCGGCCAACTTCGACGATTTCGATCAATTGCAATGGATCCAGCTCACCTCCTCCGGATACTCCCAGGTGCTCGACCTGCCTGTGCTTGAGCGCGGCATCCGCGTAACCAACGGGTTGGGCAATTTCGACATTCCCATCGCCGAGTGGGTGATCATGATGATGATTTTCTGGCAGCGTCACACGCTGACCATGCTCGACAACCAGCGCCATCACCGGTGGAGTCACGAACCGCCCTTTCAGCGTGAACTGCACGGCAGCACCGTCGGGTTCTACGGCTACGGCGGCATCTCGCGTGAGGCGGCGCGGCTGTGCAAGGCCATGGGATTGACCGTCTGGACGCTCACCCGCGACGGCACGGTCAAGAAACGCCACGACAAATACTTCGAACCGGGCACGAGCGATCCAGATGGTGCGTGCGTTGACCGCGTGTTTTCACCCGACCAGCTCGACGTGTTTCTCGGCGGCGTGGATTACCTGGTCATGGCAATACCCCTGACACCCGCCACGCGTGGCTTGATCGGCGAAAAAGAGCTGCGCATGCTGCAACCCGAGGCCGTGCTGCTCAACGTCGCCCGGGCCCACATCATCGCCGAGCAGGCCCTGATTCGCTGCATGAGCGAGAACTGGATCCGCGGCGCTTCGATCGACGTGCACTATCAATATCCCCTGCCGCCCGAGCATCCCTTTTGGGCCATGCCCAACGTCGTGCTCACCCCGCACGTCGCCGGTGACGACGCCAATCCCAGCTTCGCCGAACGGCTGTACAACATCTTCACGGAAAACCTCCGCCGCCTGATCGCCGGCGAACCCCTGCTCAACCATCTGAGCGAATCGCAACTGCGCGGCGAATAGCGGCCCTTAACATCTGCGCGTTGGTAAACTGCCCCGATGAATGACAACGGGGGTGATTGGTTGATCATTGTCGGCGCCTCGGCGCGGGCGGCGGCGCAATCCTCCATTCGCGCCGGTTTCAAGCCGTGGTGTGTCGATCTTTTCGCCGATCGTGACCTGCAAGCGATCGCGCCGGTGACGCCCTGCCGCGACGATCAATACCCGGGTGCAATCGTGCAACACGTCCGAGGCGCCGGGCTGCCTGCGAAATCGCCCATTCTTATCACCGGCGCGATGGAAAACCACAGTGACGTGCTCGACGCACTGGCGGCGCAGCACCCGTTGCTGGGATGCTCGCCCTCGTCGATTCGAAAGGTGCGCGACCCGGCGGCGATCGGTTTGCTGGCGAAGATACCGGGCATTCACTTCTGCGACGTGCGCTTTGAGCCCCCGACGGCGCATCATGACTACCTGGTCAAACCGCGGCGCGGCGCCGGCGGACACGGCATCCGACGCTGGTCGCCCGGCCAACCGGTCACTTGCGAGCAATATCTCCAGCAGCATGTCCCGGGCCTGGCCATCAGCGCCGTGTACGCAGGGCACGGCGATCGCGGTGTGCTTGTCGGCGTGACCGAGCAAATCATCGGCCGTCCCGCCTTCGGCGCCGGCGGGTTTCGATACTGCGGCAGTCTCGGCCCGGCCCAACTTACCGAACGACAACACGCCGCGCTGGGCCGACTGGGCCGCATGCTGATCGATCGTTTCGATCTTCGCGGAGTATTCGGCGTCGACGCCGTGATCGATCCCGTCGGTGACGTCTGGCCGGTCGAGGTCAACCCCCGTTACACGTCGAGTGTCGAACTTATCGAACGAGCCACGGATATTGCCGTGCTGGACCTCGCCGGCAACACCACCTTCAACACGCACGCGCTTACCTGTGGCAAGGCGATCGTGTTTGCCAAGCGTGATGTGACAACGGCGGATCTCTATCAACTTTTTCCCGCCCCGAGCCTGGCCGACGTCCCCACGCCCGGCCAACGGATCAGAAAGGGCCGACCGATCTGCACCGTATTTGCCGAGGGCGACGACCGTGACGCGTGCATGCAACGTTTGCGTCGAATGGCCCAAGTTGTCTACACTCACGTTCACCCATGAACATACGCTCGGCAAACGGTTCACAACAAGCTGATGCCCTTAAGCGTGATCTGTCGCTGGTGCTCACCGACCTGGACATCACGCATGATGCGACGATCACGGCATCGGTTGACGGCAAAATCGCATCGGTCGATCGCGCCATAGCGCACGCGGCCGGCATGCTCCATGACGCTGCAGCACCCGCACTGATCGGCGTCGAGTGGATGACTGTCGAGGCGGCGTTACAGGCCGTCGAGTTGACCGAAGCAATGGGCGGCCTGATGCTGCCGGCCGGACCTGTTGACCCAGCCGGGCTGCGCCGAACCGTCACGCACTCGCTCACACTGGACGCTGCCTGCACCTGCGACCTGGTCGTCTGGGTCGGCGACCACGCCCGCCGGGGGCCAATCGCCGACTTGATCGGTCAAGGTAACAGCGAATCACGATACGTTGAGGACAGCCTCGATGCCGTGCTGGCGTTGCGGAGCAAACTTGCCGAAGCAAAAACCATCGATGACACGGCCGCCGTCATTGTCGGTGCGAAGCGAGTTGCCATCGTGCTCGCCCCCGACGTTGATACCCGTGTTGCCGGCCAATGGCACAAACTGGCGCACGACCTTCAACTCCGGGTTCGCATGGGCGTGATTGGTCTGCCCGATCCGATGCTCGGTCCGAATCGACGGGGTGCCCACGAAGCAGTCTGCTGGCAAAGTGGTGCGGCGCTGAGTGCAGGCGGCATCGACTTGGCCGAAGGGGCGGCGAAGACAAACGGCAGCGATTCGACCGTGCTCCAGCGCGGCGGCGTGGACGTTGTGATCGATGCCGCCGGCCTCGCGACGCACGTGCCTGCAAGGCGCATCGCGATCGGCCGGGCAGATGACAGCCACGCCGAGGTTTGTTTCAGAACACCGGGGCTGGCGTTTGCCCTGGCGGCGCGGGTGATGCGCTTCGACGGCGCCATGCTGTGGCTGTGCGAAGACCCCGCCACGGCGCCGCCCGACCCGACGGTCGAACTGCTCCAACGGCTGTGCCGGCTGCTTTCACAAACCGCATGACTGACACACTGCGTATCTCGAGCGGAAAGGTCTACGACCCGGCCAACGCCGTGGCCGGCAAGACACGCGATATCCTTGTCTGTGACGGCCAGATCGTGTCGCAGCTGCCCGACGGCGCCCAACCGCATACGATCGACGCGACCGGCATGATCGTGATGCCTGGCGGCGTGGAGATGCACGCGCATCTGGCATCCATGCCGATCAACGCGGCGCGGCAGATCCAGTCCGCCACCGGCTACGGCCCCGTCGTACCCAGCGGGCCGCAAACCGGCCGGCTGTACAGCCAACTCGGATACACGGTGGGCGTCGAGGCCGCCGTTGCTCCCGGCGCCGCAGATCACGCTCACATGCAACTCGACTCGATGCCCAACCTCGACACCGCCCTGCTCGTGCTGATGGGTAATCACGAAACCCTGATCGAGCAGATCGATCGCGGCGATCGGGCCGGCGCCGTCGCGGTCGTTGAACAACTTCTGCACGCCGCCCGGGGGTACGGCATCAAAGCGGTCAACCCGGTGGGCGTGGCGGCGTG
>CAUYYV010000250.1:0-5364 GCA_963577075.1 Phycisphaerae bacterium | reverse complement strand
TGACGCCCAGATTCCCGGATTTCGCAAGGGTCGAGCTCCCTTGCGACTGTTGCGTAGACGATTCGGAACCGCTGTTCGTGACGACGCGCGTGGCCAGTTGATCAGCGAGTCGTACACGCAGGCCGTTGAAGAAGAAAAACTCGAAGTCATCGGTGAGCCCGACGTCAAGGACCTTGAGCAGATTGAACTGCCCGAAGACGGTCCGCTGACGTTCAAGGTCGAGGTCGAGATTGCGCCCGAGGTCGAGTTGCCGGCACTGGAAGGCATCAAAGTCGACAAGTTGCAGGAATCGGTGACCAGCGCGGACGTGGATGAAGAAATCGAACTGCTGCGCGAGCGAGGCGGCCGTATGGCCAACATCGAGGACGCCAAGGTTGGTGAAAAGGATTATGTCATCTGCGACGTGCGTATTTTACCCGGTGCGGATGCCGGCGATGATGCCGAGCCGATCGCTCACCATCCCGCCTCACCCATGATTGTTCATGGCAAGGATCAGGGCTACCGGGGGCACGTGGCGGGCATCCTCGTGAATGATCTGGGCAAGCAACTGAAGGGCAAGGGCCGCGGTGATGAACTGAGCATCTCGATGACCGGACCGACCGGCCACGACGATGAGCGGATCAAGGATCAGCCGATCACGCTGAAACTGCGGGTCGATGCGGTCCAGCGCGTCGAACCCGCCGATATGGCGCAGGTCCAGGAGCAATTGGGTTTCGACACAGCGGAGGAATTGAAGACTGCCGTGCGAGGCCGCATCGAGTCGCGGCAAAACGCTCGGCAACGCTCTGCCATGCACAAGCAGGTCAGTGATTACCTGTTGAGCAAGGTCGATTTGCAGTTGCCCGAGGGTCTGACGCAACGCCAGATACAACGCACACTGGCGCGGCGCCGGCTGGAGTTGGCTTACCAAGGTGTCCCTGAGCAGGAGATTGAGCAGCGTGTCGCCGAGATGCGTTCGGCCAGCGCGGAAGAGGCTGTTCGCGACCTCCAACAATTCTTTGTGCTCAACCGCGCTGCCGCCAATCTGGAAGTTGACGTCACCGAGGCAGAGGTCAACGGTTACATCGCCAACCTCGCCGCGCAACAGGGACGCCGCCCGGAGAAGATGCGTCAGCAGATGCACAAGAGCGGCGAACTGGAGCATCTGTACATTCAGATTCGCGAACAGAAGACACTCGACAAGATCATCGAAATGGCTGAGGTGATCGAGAAGTCGCCCGAGCAGGCTGACACGGAAAAGGGCAGCGAAACGAGCAAAAAAAAGAAGACCAAGAAGAAAACAACCAAGGGCAAGACCAAGGACGCCGACGAATCAGAAGACGCGTAACAGCGGTGTAATCGCGAATGCCTGCGTTGCTTGGGATGTGGAGCGCCACGCCTTTGACCACCACCCAACCACCGTGAGCGATATCATGGTGTACGCCTTGCTGGCTCAGCAACTCAAGACCGGGGATTTTCCGTTAGGCATCACCTTGATGCTGGCCGCGATAGTCGCCTCCGCGATCGTGGTGATTATCGTGGCCCTGATCTGCCGTCGCATCTTCAACAGAAAGATCGGAGAGTCTTCCAGCACGGAGCCGTTTACGCTCAGCGATCTTCGGCGGATGCATCAAGAGGGTCAGCTCAGCGACGCCGAGTTTGAGCGGGCTAGAAAGGGCATGATCGCTCGCCACCTGGCGATGCTAAACACGTCCGATCAGGATGAGGCCGGTGAAGGATCGTAAAATATCGCGACAAACCGGTTGCCATCCGATAATGGTTCGGATCGTTCCCATAACAGGGCAAACCATCGAAAATACTTTAGGTTTCCGCCGTCAAACCCGCCCAAACCGTTGTTACGCGGTATGATGATAGGGGTCGTCGGGATGACATGCTCGCCATTGCACAGGCGGCGTTGCACGGAAGCCTGATGACAATCAAGGACCCCCATCGGATTGACGATCAGACTATCTGTGATGATGTTGGGGATGGGTCGTCTCCGCAGGCGTCAGGGTCAGGTTTGGAGTGGACGGCAATGTCACACGCCCTAGAAGAGATCAGATCGACATGACAAACGGACGCAGCGGAAAAGGGGAGGGGCGAGGCGATTCAGGTGGCGGTGAGAAGGGCGACGGGGGATTTAGAGGCCGACGTATCACCACCTGCTCGTTCTGCGGCAAGACCTCGCGGGAAGTCGGGCCCATGGTCGAAGGGCCCAACGATGTTTACATCTGCGCCACCTGCGTCGATTTGTGCCAGAACATCTTCAAGCAGGAACGTCGCCAAGTCCACACCAAGAGCCCGGCATTTGACACGATTCCGACGCCCCGCCAGGTCAAGCAGTTCCTTGATGAGTACGTGATCGGCCAGTTCGAGGCCAAACGCGCCATGTCGGTGAGCGTGCACACGCACTACAAGCGCATGGCCGCCGGTGAGGACAAGGACAATACCGTCGAGTTGGACAAATCCAACGTGTTGCTGGTCGGCCCGACCGGTTCGGGCAAAACGTTGCTGGCCCGCACGCTGGCGCGCACACTCAACGTGCCGTTTGCGATCGGCGATGCGACCACCCTCACCGAGGCTGGGTACGTCGGCGAAGATGTCGAGAACCTGCTGCTGAAACTGCTGCAGACGGCCGACTATGACGTGGACGCGGCACAGCGCGGCATTATTTATATCGACGAGATCGACAAGATCGGCAAGACGTCGCAGAACGTGTCGATCACCCGTGACGTATCGGGCGAAGGCGTTCAGCAGGCACTGCTCAAGATGCTTGAGGGCACCGTCGCCAATGTCCCGCCACAGGGGGGCCGCAAGCACCCCGAGCAGCAATACATTCAGATCGACACTTCCAACATCCTGTTCATCTGCGCCGGCACGTTCGTTGGGCTGGAGGACATCGTCCGGCGCCGCTTGGGTCAGCGATCAATCGGGTTCGCCTCCGAGCAGGACTTGTCGACCTCGGACAACAACGCCAACAGTGTGATGCGGCAGGTTACACCGGCAGACTTGATCGAGTACGGCATGATCCCCGAGTTGATTGGACGCCTGCCCATCATCACCGCCCTGGACACGCTCACCGAAGAATTAATGATCAATATCCTCACCGAGCCAAAGAATGCGCTGGTCCGACAGTACAACTGCTTTTTTACGATGGAAAACGCGGAACTGGAGTTTACACCATCTGCTTTGGCTCTCATCGCCCGGCGCGCCATGGTACGCAAAACGGGGGCGAGGGCGTTACGCAGCGTGGTCGAAGAAATCATGCTCGACTTGATGTACGACCTTCCAGACCGCAACAACGAGGGCGTCAAGTACGTACTGGACGCCCCGGCGATCGAACAACGCAAGCCGCTGGCCGAGTTGGTGGTGCCGCAGAAGGAATCAGCCTAACGCAGCTGTGCTGCCGCGTTCATCGTCGCTTGTGATCACACGATCGAACGGCGCTGGCCGAGTTGTGGTCTCCATTCTGCCGGGATGAATCAATAGAGATGGATGATCGCGTCACATCAGGGGAAGGTGCATGAAAAAAGTTGGAGCTTATGCAAGACACCGCGTCGCCGTAGGCTCCCTGATCGGGCTGTGTCTGGTGACGGGCTCAGCCCCAGTGGCTGACGGTGACGCGACCGAGCACGGCGGCACGGCTCTTCCTCTTCTGGCCGAGACAGGCCGATTTGCCAGTGTGTTGACGCATCTCAAGCAAGTGGGTCCGGCCGTCCCCGGCGCAAGCACGGCTGATCTGATCAAAAATCTTGAACTGTACCACACCCACCACCAGCAGTGGCAGATCGAACGTCGTGATTCTTATCAGTTCGCATTCGCGGAGATGCGGACTCTGGCCGAGGATGACAGGTTGAATGACGCGCTGGCCTTCGCTATTGAGGCAAGCAATCTGGCGGACGACGCCAAGGCGTTCCTGGAACTGCCCGAGGTGGTGGAACTGGTGGCCATGGCAACCACACGCGCCAATCAGGCCGACGAGGCCGATGATTGGCTCGAAGCGATCGATCTGTACCGCCGGCTTGACCTGCTCTACGACGACCCCGGTTCGACGTACCGCGACCGGTTCGAATACATCGCCCAACACATCCGTGTCATTCGGATATACAACCCCATCCGGTTGAAGCACCTTTACGAGCAACGTGCCAAAGAGCAGGGTGAAAACGTTGCCCCGATACATTTCGGGGAAGATGGGTGGGACAAGCAGCTAACCGGCATCACCCGACCCATGCTCACCGACGCGTTGCGCGAGGCTGAGCAGCGACACATCAGCGACACCGGGTACAACGCGCTGCTGAGCGGTGCAATCGAAGCATTGTTGATCCTCATTAATACGCCGGACACGGCGGACACTTTTGCGTCCCTGGCCGACGACCACGTCGTCACGCCGTTTCGCCGGTACCTGCAAAAGCAGCAGAAATACCTCGCAGAGATGGATGGAGATCTGCACCAATTCGAGATAAACGATCAGATCAAGCGGATATTTCTGCTCAACCGCAAGACGATCAATCTACCGCAGCGCGTGCTTGTTTACGAGATGACGCACGGTGCTATACGCATCCTGGACGATTTTTCGGCCATGATCTGGCCCTACGAGATCGAGCAATTTCACCGAACGACCAAGGGAAAGTTCTACGGCGTGGGGATTCAGATATCGATGTCCAGCGCCCCACCGACGGTGATGAACCTAGATGCGTCATCGGCTGCGCACAAAGCGGGTCTTCGTGAAGGTGACGTAATCGCTGAGATCGATGGTCGCGACGTCACCGGTTACCGCGCCAAGTACGTCAGTTGGAAACTGGGTCATCGGCGTGTTTCGAATCTGAAACTGGGCATCGAACGCGCGGACAACAAAAAAGAGCTGACCGAGATCACGTTGCATCACGGTGTGGACGTAAACGTGAAGCGCAAATCCGGCAGGCTGACGGTCAAGAGCCCGCTGCGCGGCACGCCGGCGTACAAGGCCGGCATCATCGCCGATGATGTTATCGCCTCGGTGGATGGCGACGATACCACCGGCTGGACACTTGACCAGGCTGTGCGCAGGATCACTGGGAAACTGGGCACTTTGGTCATGCTGGGCATCAAGCGCAAGGGGGCGGATCAGGTCATCCCCGTTCCGATCACACGCGGCGAAATCGAAATCGAATCGGTCAAGGGTTGGAAGCTTCGCGACGATGACACCTGGGACTATTACATCGACGAGAAAGACCGTATCGGATATGTCCGCCTGTCACAGTTTATTCCGCAGAGTTCCGACGAGTTGGATGCCGCGATCAATGAAATGGTGGAAGATCGTGGCCTCGAGGCGTTGATCCTTGATCTGCGTTTCAATCCCGGCGGGCTGCTCAACAAGGCCATCGACGTCGCCAACGCGTTCGTGGA
>CAUYYV010000249.1:0-5406 GCA_963577075.1 Phycisphaerae bacterium | reverse complement strand
GGCCCTTTTAGAGTTGGCGGCGCCCACGTGTTCCGCCTGCCGCGGCCCCATCAGGACAAGGGCCGTTTCGGGATGCTGCTTCAGGGACAGCCGCTGAAACCGATACCTGAAAACGATCACGGGATGAATCATTTCCTGGCTTTCAGCGACGACGGCTATACGTGGAGGCTGCGGAAAGAAAATAATCCATTTTTCCGGGGACGCAGTGATTCACCCCAGCAACGGATCCTGTGGAACCCCCAGCGTGAAGTCTTCATGTACTACCGCCGAGCCACAATCTGCGCCAAGGAGGTCCGTCGGGTCGCCTACGCGGAAAGCCCGGACCTGATCAATTGGACCCAGCCCCGCCTGATTGTTGGGACTGATGAACTGGATGTGAATTATTTGTACGGCATGGGGGTTATGCGTTACCAGAATATGTACTTGGGACAACTGCACAGCCTGTATGACCATTCCGATTTCAAGGTTCTCAAAGAGCATGAAGTCGACTCTCAGCTTGCCTGGAGTCATGACGGTTTTCACTGGGAGCGACACCCGGATCGCACCATCTTTATTCCTACCGGTTCTATGCGTGAGGGCTCGCCTGATTGGGGCCACTTATATGGCTTCCAGGAGATGATCGACGTCGGAGACCGGGTCTACGTTTACTATAATGGCCGCGAAGGGCTGCACAACGACATTGTGAAAGAGAAGGCCCGGCATATCTGCCTCGGTACCCTGCGTCGGGACGGCTTTGTTTCCCTGGATTCTCCGCGCGTGGGCTGGGCCCTGACCGCGCCTTTGCGTTGCCCCGGCGGCAAGCTGCACATCAACGGCTCCACGGCTGACGATGGATTCATCCAGGTGGCTGTACGCGAAGGCGAAGGAATCCGAGACGGCGAGTGGCCGGAAGAATGGAGCCTGGACTACGCCACGGATTTCGTGGGTGATTCGATCGACCACCAGGTCAACTGGAAGGGCCAGAAGGATCTTTCTGTCTGGAAAGATAAAACCATCCGCCTGGAGTTTCGCATGCTGCGATCCAAGTTGTATTCATTCTGGTTTGCCTAACTGCAGTGGGTCACGCGTTGGCCTCGGTCGCTGCCAACCAAGGCCCTTATTCCTAGAGTTCCTCGTTCAAGTGGTGGGCACGCGATCAGTAACAGGGCGCACCGCGGGCTTGAGGGTCAATCAGCAGCGATCGGCGGCAACCTCCATCGGCTCGGAACACGCCTGGCCGCGCGCGAACCAGCTTGTGAAAATAAATGCCGCGGCCGGCCTCAATGAACGTTGATCAAACCATGTCGTCGCTTCTCTTGATCATGCAATGAATTGTTCCTGGCATTCTCACGGCAAGGCATCGACCAGTGCATCGATCTGCTCGGCCCTGTTGTAGAAATGCGGGCTGGCGCGCAGGCGGCCTTCGCGAACGACTACGACGATGTTGAGGTTTTCAAGATCCGTGACGATCTGTTGGAGCGCCGGCGCGCCGGCGGGCGGGCTGAACGAAATGATACCGCTGCGCTCGGCCTCGTCGCCGCGAGGGCTGAACACGGCGTAGCCCTTGCGCTGCAACCGGTCGCACAGGCGCGCGGTCAGTGCTTCGATTTGCGACCAGATGTCGTCGATGCCAATCGCGATCATCATCTCGATACTTGCCCCCAAGGCGGCTATGCCGGGGATGTTGTAGCTGCCCGGCTCAAAGCGCCGCCCATCGGTCTCCAGCTCAAACCGGTAATCGCCGTAGTCGTTCGCATCGACCATGCACATCCAGCCGATGACAGGGGGGTGGAGCATCTCGATCAAGTCCTCACGGCAGTAGAAAATACCGCAACCCTCGGGCCCGAGCAGCCATTTGTGCCCGTCGGCGGCGAGGAAATCGATGCCCAGTTCGTTGACGTCCACCGGCAGGGCGCCGGCGCTCTGGATTGCATCGACGCAGAGGTACCCGCCGGCGCCGTGCACCATGTCACTGACCGGGCGCAGGTCCATGCGATAGCCGCTGCTGTACTGCACGTGCGAAACAGCCACGACGCGGGTGCGGTTAGTCACGGCGTCGGCAATGTCCTCGGCCGCGATGCGCCCATCCGAATCGGGCTCGACCTCGATCAACTCGACGCCGCGCCGCCGAAGGTTCTGCCACGGGTAACGATTGGCCGGGTATTCCACGGCGGTGATCACGACGTTGTCGCCCTCGACCCAGTCGAGTCCCCCGGCGACCATGTTCAGACCGGTCGACGTGTTGGGCACAAAGGCTATCTCGTGCCCACCGCGGGCGCCGATCAGCCCGGCCGACATTTCCTTGACCCGCTTCACCTGCGCATACCAGCCGGACCGGAAGTACGCCTGCTGCTCGGCCTGGTCGGCATAACGGCGCAATGCCGCGGCGGCGGGGCCGGAAATCGGCGCCACGCCCGCGTGATTGAAAAACGCCAGCCTCTTCAGGATTGGAAACTGAATCGACCGGTCTGTCGCCTTGTGGCCAGCCATCACGGTCGATCCTAGACTATCCAAGCGGAATTGACCATTATGCGCGGCGTGACACGTTACAGTTTCCTGCAAGGCGCGATCACCCTGGTGGCTGTCGCGGCCTTGTGTCCGGCGGCGGCGCCGCATCAGCGCGAAAAGATCGACCTGTCGCCTTTCGTCGCAAAGCTGCTGGCCGACGAGACATTGCCCAGCGCCGAGCGGCGCCGGTTGACGATTTTTCACGGCCAGTGGCACGCCGTTTCCGATCAGACAATCGCGGAGCGGGCGGACATCGCGCTGCAGCGGTACGACCTTGCCAACTCGGCGCTGCAAGATGAAGCCGTGCCGCCATTACTGCGCGCCCGTGCGGCCCTGCTGCGTGGCGAACCGGCCGCGGCGCTGAAGCTGGCAAGTGACGACGCATCGTTGCGGGGCGCATCGATCCGCGCCGCTGCGCTCGAGCGGCTGGGCAGACCGTCCAAAGCAATCGCGGTGCTCAAGCCGGCGTTCGAGGCGGTCGACGGCGCAAACCCGGACACCGCCGACGGCCTGACCGCCGCCGCGACCATGCTGGTGACACTGGCCCGTCTCGAGGGCCGGCCCAGCCGCGACTACCACCGCGCGATGGGCATGCTCGCCAAGGCGCACCAGGAAATCGACCGGCTGTACTGGCCCGCCAAGCTCGCCGAAGCGGAACTGCTGATTGACAAGGACAACAACCGCGAGGCGATGGCGGCCACGCTTGAGGCGCTGTCACTCAACCCGCGCGCCGGCAGGGCGTGGTATCTGCTGGGACAACTTGGCCTGGCGGGCTACAACTTCGAACAGGCCGACCGCGCCGCCAGGAGCCTGCGCAAGATCAACAGCAGGCACCTGCTGGCCGACCTTCTCGAAATTAGAACCTTGTTGCAACAAAAAGACCTCCCCGCTGCGCACAAGGCCATTGCACAAACACTTGAACGTTACCCAACGCATCGCGAGTTGTTGGCGCTGGCGGCCGCCGCCGACGCGTTGTCGTTTCGATCCGGCGCCCTGGCCATGAGGCTCAATACCCTTGACGAACTGTCGCCCGACAGCCCGCTGGCGCATTACACGGTCGGCAGGTACTTGGCGATGGCGCGCCAATACGAATCGGGCGAGCGGCACCTGCGCCTGGCGATCGAGCGATCACCCAACTGGCCGGCGCCACGGCTTGAGCTGGGCCTGCTTCTGATGCAGAGCGGCAAAGAGAAGCAGGCGCTCATCGAGCTGACGCAGGCCAAGCGGCTCGATCCGTTTCGACGCGCCGTTGCCAATCAGCTCAAGCTGGTCAAGCAGCTACTCGACTACGAGCAGATCCGTACACCGCATTTCATCATCAAATACCCCAAGGGCATTGACGAGGTGTTGGCGCGCGACATGGTCAGGCCACTTGAGCGCATCTACGATGACATCACGAGCGTGTACGGCTATCGTCCGCCAACACCCACCTCAGTCGAAATCATGCCGGACAAGCAGTGGTTTGCCGTGCGCATCACCGGCATGCCCGATATCTGGACGATCGCAGCCTGCACCGGCGACGTGATCGCACTCGTGCCCCCACGCGAGGGGGCGCACCAGAGCGGGCCTTTTGATTGGGAAAACGTGGTCCGCCACGAGTACGTCCACACCGTGACACTCAACCAGACCGGCTACCGCATTCCGCACTGGTTTACCGAGGCCTGCGCCGTTGCCCAGGAGCGCACCGGCAGGGATTACACGTCATACCGGTTGTTGGCTCAGGCCGTGCGCAAGAAGAAACTGTTCGATCTCGACCAGATCAACTGGGCGTTCGTCCGCCCGAAGACACCGCAGGATCGGCCTCTAGCCTACGCGCAGTCGCACTGGATGGCGCAATATATCACCGAGTCCCACGGCCATGATACGATCGTGCAGATGCTTGGCCTGTATCGGAAAGGCGCATCAAACAAGGACGCGATCGCAATAGCAACCGGCTGGCCAGCAGACAAGTTCATGGCCGGCTTTCGCCAATGGGCGGGCGCGCAGATCAAGCAATGGGGCATGGACAAGAAGCCATTCGACAAGCGCGTCAGGTTGCTGCTTTCGCAAGAAGACCAGGCCGGCGACGACATGCTCAAGTCGCTGCTGTCACAATATCCAGATCACCCCGACCTTCTGCGCCTGGCCGCGGAGCGTGCCCTGGCGTTGCAGGACTACGACACGGCGCGTGCCGCGGTGCTGCGCTACGCCAGCGCCCGGCCTGTCGATCCCTGGTCGAGCAAGGCGCTGGTGCGCCTGGCATGGCGTGATGGTCGCGGCGAAGATGCCGTCGGACCACTCGAACAACTCGACCGCAGCGACGCAAAGTCGCCGAGCTGGGCCGTCAAACTCGCCCAACTGCACCGTGCTGCGAGCCGATTTGATCAGGCCGCCGCCGCCGCCACGAGGGCGCTTTACCGTGAACCGTACAACGCCGCCTATCGTGAGCTGGCCGCCGCCATCGACGTACAACGCGGCAATCTGAACGATGCCCTGCACCACGTGCGAGCGCTGACCCTGCTTGAGCCACATCGATCGCACCAGTGGGTTCGCCTCGCCGCGCTGCACCACCGCATGGGCGATCTCAAAAAAGCAAAAGAGGCCGCGGAGACGGCGAAACAACTCGACCCCCAAGCGCCTGTTGAACGATTTTTTGAATGATGGCCGACGCGGTCATGGCAGGCCCCGCTGCTTGCCCGCACCGGTTGACTAGCAGACAATACCGCCATGAGCGACAAGGACAAGCCAAGTCCGGACAACGACTTCTTCAAGCCACCGGCGATCCCGACCGGGGTACACTGCCTGCACTGCAATCAGGAGTACGAAAGCTATCTCATTCACTGGGTCGAAGAGCAGCGCAACGGTGAAGTCACGGGCTTCTGGTGCTGCCCGACGCCGGGTTGCAATGGCAAGGGTTTCGGGTTCGATATCCTGCCCGCC
>CAUYYV010000248.1:0-5432 GCA_963577075.1 Phycisphaerae bacterium | reverse complement strand
GCGCACGGCGTGTCGCTGACGGTGGACCTGATCGAACTGGCGGGTTGGATCGCCTCGTATTACTGCTGCCCGCTGGGCATGGTCTTCTCCACCATGCTGCCCGCGGCGGTCAAGCGGGGCACGGGAATGATCCGGCAGCGTTGCGTCACGCTGGCGCCGCCGGGCGCCGATGTGAAGCTGACGAAACTACAGCGGGCGGTCGTCGAAGCGGTGCAGCGGGTGACCGCGACGAGCGACGATTGGATCGAGATCAAGCGCCTGGCCGACCACGCTGGGGCGCGCACCATCACACCGATCACGCAGTTGATCGCCAAGGGCGTGCTGATCGAGCGGACCCAGGCGCAGGTACGCGCAAATCCATTCGACACAGCCGGCGAGCCCGCCCCGCCAAACCTGCCGCTCAGCGCCGACCAGCAAAACGCGATTACCGGCATCGTTGCCACCAAGGCGACTTTCTGCATCCACCTGCTCAAAGGCGTCACCGCCAGCGGCAAGACCGAGGTGTACCTACGCGCCATCGAGCAGATCATGGAAACCGACCGCGCCCAAGCCGACCAATCTCCGGGGGCCATCGTGCTCGTGCCCGAGATCGCCCTGACGCCGCAGACGGTAGCTCGCTTTCACAGCCGGTTCGACGGCATCGCGGTGCTGCACTCGGGTCTCACGGCGGCGCAGCGCCACGACCAGTGGCGGCGCATTCGCGAGGGCAAGGCGCGCATCGTCGTCGGGGCCCGCTCGGCCATCTTCGCGCCCATGGAAAACGTCGGCATCATCATCGTCGACGAGGAACACGAGCAGAGCTACAAGCAGGACCAGTTGCCACGCTATCACGCCCGCGACGTGGCCGTGCGCCGGGCGCAGATCCTAGGCATACCGGTCGTGCTCGGATCGGCGACGCCCAGCCTCGAGAGCTATTACAATGCCACCGAGCGTGACACGTACCGGATGCACCTGCTGCCCAAGCGTGTCACCGGGTTCAAGCTGCCGAAGGTGCAGGTGATCGACATGGCCGCCGAACGCCGCCGTCGCCGCGGCGTGCACCTGCTCAGCGGCCGGCTCGAAGAATTGCTGCACTACACGCTGCACCACAAGAGCCAGGCCATGCTGCTGCTCAACCGGCGCGGCTACGCCAACTACATCGCCTGTCCCGATCATCGCTGCGGCTGGCTGATGCGCTGCGACGACTGCGACGCAACCACGGTCTATCACAAGGATCAACGCCTGCCCACCGGCGGCCTGGTCCGATGCCATCACTGCGAGGCCGAGCAACTGCTGCCGCAGTTCTGCCCGCTGTGCGCCAAGAAGGTGACCGTGTTCGGCCTGGGCACGCAACGGGTCGAGGAGGAGATCGGCCGCAAGATCCGAGACGCGCGTGTGCTGCGCATGGACTCGGACACGATGCGCACCGGCCGCGACTATCACGACAGCCTCGAGGCGTTTCGGCTCGGCCAGATCGACATCCTCGTCGGCACGCAGATGATCGCCAAGGGCCTGGACTTCCCGAACGTGCAGCTGGTCGGCGTGATCAGCGCGGACACGGCCCTGCACCTGCCGGACTTTCGCGCGTCGGAGCGGACGTTTCAGTTGATCGCCCAGGTTGCCGGTCGCGCCGGCCGGGGCGATCAGCCTGGCATCGTAATCGTGCAGACATTCAGCCCGGAAGAAACGGTCATCGCCATGGCCGCCCGTCACGACTACGACGGGTTCGCCGACCGCGAGATAGAGCTGCGCCGCAAAGTGGGGCTGCCGCCGGTGACGCGCATGGCGCGCATTGTCGTGCGCCACCGTGACCATGCGGCGTGCCACCAACACGCGACCGAATTGGCCAACCGACTCGACGCGACCAACCATCAACTCGACGGTCACGTGCGCATCCGCGGCCCGATGCCGTGCCCATTGGCAAGGATCGCCGGATTTCACCGCGCGCAGATTGAATTGATCGCATCCGACGCCGTGGCGTTGCAACAATTGATGACCGCGATGCGCAACGCCAAACACCTCCACGCCGACGCACGCACCGCTGTCGACGTCGATCCCGTGGCGCTGATGTAATCAATCGCTGAATCACACCGCGCGAAAATCGGACCGGCGAGGGTCGGCCACGGCAGCGACGGCGACGCGGACCCGGCGGGCGCCGGCGCGGCGGAGCACCCGGGCGCACAGGCCAAGCGTCGAACCGGTGGTCTTGACATCATCGATCAACCAGATGTCCCAGCCGGTCGGATCGATCCGGCTGGCGACGACGGAGCCGCGGACATTGGTCTGCCGCTTCGACGGCGCCACGGTTGTCTGCGGGGGGGTATAACGGCTGCGCTTGAGCAGGTTGACCACCGGCCAGCCACGCGCGGCGCCTATGGCGCGGGCAATCAGTTCGGCCTGGTTGAAACCACGCCGCGCCCGCTGCCGCCAGTGCATCGGCACGGGGCAGACCGCTATGCGATCACCGTCGCCCGGCTCGATCCGCCGGGCCAGTTGCTTGCCATACCAGTCGCACCACGACCAGTCACGGGCAAACTTCATCTGCACGATCCACCGATCGACCGGGGCCAAGTAGGCCGAGATGCGCACAGTGCTGTCCCACGCGATCGGTTTGCCGACACAAAACGCGCAGCCGTCGTCGGTGTACCCACCGGGCCCTGCCGACGCCCCGCAACGGGAACAGTAGTGCTCGGGATCATCCGGCCGCCAGCCCTGGCCGGCCGCCTCGGTGATCTGGGCATCGCAGGTGCGTGGCAGCAGCGCCGCAACCGCTTCGGCGATTAACCACGATCGTGGGCGACTGCTTTCCACGTTACACGGTTATACTGGCACGGATGATTGCAGGCGAGCCAGCGTTGAATCCCCGCCCGCCGGATCGGGGACGATTCGACGCCACGGTGCAGAGCAATATCGAGCTTTGCCGGGAGCATTTTCAGTTGCGTTTGCGCGTGGGAGGACGATTTCCACAAACTCGCCCTGGCCAGTTCATTCAACTTGGTTGCCGCCCCCCCGATGGCGAGATGGATCCGGACGACCTCAACGGCAGAATCATCGAGTGGCGACCCGGGGAACAGTTCGTGCCCACGCAACCTGATTTTTGCGGACCCGTCGCCTTTTTGCGCCGACCGTTCAGCATTGCCGGCCGCGGCGGCGACGGGCAGGGAACATGGCTGGAAGTCATCGGTCGTGAGGTCGGGGTGGGCACGCGCTGGTTGGCACAGCTTCGCACAGGCGATGCGGTCGACCTGATCGGCCCGCTGGGCAACGCCTTCGAGTTGCCGGCAGGCAAGTTGATGGGCCTGCTGGTCGGTGGCGGCGTCGGGCTGCCGCCGATGTTCTACCTGGCCGAGGCGCTTGACGCGGCAGGCTGGCGCGCTGTCGGGTTTGTCGGGGCGCAATCGGCGGACCTGTTGGCGGTGACGATTGACCCGAAGCATCCGCCGGGCCAGGACGGTGCCGCAAGGCGCTGCGTCAAGCAGTTCGGTCGGTTCGGGTTCGATACCATCGTAACTACCAATGACGGCAAAGTCGGCATGCACGGATTGATCACAGACGGTTTCGCCCGGCACCTAGGCACGCTCGGTGAAGACGACAAGGCTCGCGCCGTCGTGTTCACCTGTGGCCCCGAGCCGATGATGCACGCCGTCGCCGACCTTGCCGAAGCACACGGCATCGACTGCCAGGTCTGTCTCGAGCAGGCCATGGCCTGCGGCATGGGCACGTGCCAATCCTGTGTGGTGCGGATTGAAGATCACGCCAACCCGCACGGGTGCGGCGAATCAGGCCGACCGTGGCGGTACAAACTCGCCTGCACGGACGGCCCGGTATTCAACGCGACCAGCGTGGCCTGGTGAATCGCTGACAAACGTAGCCGTTGTCTTCTTCGCGCCCCACCCATGTGACGACACGCTGTGAATAGGGCGGCAGCTTACGATCACACGATGCGATCCAGGATCAGCATCGGAAGACCCACGCCAATGCAAACGGCGCAAATGACGTCCAGCCACGCCATCGTGATAAAGTTGGCACCAATAGATACTCAAAACCAACGGAATTGATTGGCTCTTGCTCCCCTTGGCAGAGGGCGGGTGTCCGGCACCAGCCGAGATGGTCCCCGGTGCCGGACGAGCCGACCAACCGCCCGTTCTGCTGCGGTTCCTGCACAACTGCGTTGGAGCTTCTTCAAGGATTTCATCGAGGCGCAGCAGACTAAAAATCCGTTCGGCTGAAACTGATACGCATCATGAGACGCGATATACAAATGCCTTACAATAGAATTGGACGGTTGGAACCGGTGTCCGGCCAAGGGGCTTTCGGGCGGGCAACAGCGGCTCGGCCGCTTGATCCCGGCAGACAACGGGCCAAACTCGCCAAAGTGGTCTTACCCTGGCAGTTTCCATGCCGCGGCAGGAGAATATTCACTGATGGACAGCAAGAAGAAAGTTCGAATCACCGTTGTAAAGAAGACGTTTAACCAGGAGTTCATCGACGCCTACACGGAGGGCGATCCGTGGAAACCCGAAGGCTGCTGCCACGCGTTCGAAGTCGGCCACGAATGGATCTGCGACGGGAGCATGCCCGAAGGGTTCAGCGATTGGGCGTGGGTGGACATCCACAAGTACGTCGTTGTCCTGGCGCGCGGCGGCAATATGAATGGCGTCAAGCCGGGAGTCTTCGTCACCTGCTGCACGGACGGGTTTCGGCCTGTCTTCTATAAACTCGAGCGGATCGAGGATGACCAGAGAGCAAATGGGTGACCCGGTTCCAGGACGTGGCGTTGGCGACGATCGAAGGCCAAGCGTGAGCGATCCGATCGTGGACTGCCGAGCGCATCAAGGCAAATGACCAAGGATGAGTTCGGTGCATACGTTTCCACAAAATGCGGCGCCGACCCACAGCATGACCGCGTATGCAACGGTGCTTAGACACGGTCTTTGGGTGCCAGCGGCCGCTTGACCTTGAACGCGCGGTTGCCCTTGAACTGGCCAAGGTGGCCGATGTATTTGCGCTTGCCACCGATCATCAGCGTCAGCGGCATGTTGGCGGGCTTGGACGTGAGAATGATGTCGCCGCGTTGAAGGCTCATCAACTCGCTGAGTTTCATCGTCGTGTCAGCGAGGATTGCGCTGACGGTCAGGCCCGCCGAGTCGAGCCGACGCGCCACGTGACGGCGAAGTTGCGCGTCGCGGCTGCTTCGTTTATACCCGGCCCACGACTCGTTCGACAGCTTCTCGATCACCGGCTCGATTACGTTGTAAGGAATGCACAGGCTCATCGTCCCAACGCGGCCGCTCATCTTGATCTCGAACCCGACGACCACCACCACTTCGTTGGGCGGCACGATCTGGACCAGTTGCGGGTTAGACTCACTCTCTTCGATCGTGATCTCGAGTGGGATGATGCTCGTCCACGCTTCGGTCAGTGCCACGGTGGCGCGCTGGACGATCTTGTCT
>CAUYYV010000247.1:0-5502 GCA_963577075.1 Phycisphaerae bacterium | reverse complement strand
CCGGCACTCAAGCATCCACTCGCCGATAGGTACGCTGCCGTCATCGCCCAGGTCACGACCGACATCCGGGCGACGGCGGTCATTGCCACGTCATCAACATTTACGCGTGACGTATTACCACGCGTTGCCGCGTTGCTCGACGCGCCCATGCTCAGCGACGTGCTGTCGATCGATCCACAAGACGATGTGATCGTGTGCCGCCGGCCCGTATACGCCGGCAGCGCCGTGGCAACCGTCACCTTGGCCGGTGCACGGCGGGTGCTGGCGATTCGTGCTGCGGCGTTTGATCCGCCGGTACTCGGCGACACGACGCCTTGCCCGGTTGAACTGATTGATATCGACACCGGATCGCTCCCGGACGGGATGGAGTTTGTCTCCGCCGAGCAGCGGCAAAGCGGACGGCCCGAACTGATCGAGGCGCGGATCGTGGTCGGCGGTGGCCGGCCGTTGAAGGACCGTGAAACCTTCGAGCGACTGATAGGTGCACTAGCTGACGCACTCGGCGGAGCGATCGGCGCCACAAGGGCCGCTGTCGACGCCGGCATTGCGCCCAACAATTGGCAAGTAGGCCAGACGGGGAAGGTCATCGCCCCCGACCTGTACATCGCCGTCGGTATCTCCGGTGCCGTTCAGCACCTAGCGGGTATCAAGGATGCTCGCGTGATCGTCGCAATCAACAAAGATGCCAATGCGCCGATCTTCAATATGGCGACCTACGGCCTGGTGGGCGACCTTTTTGAATTGGTGCCTGAACTGATCGCGGCCGTCCGTCGCCATCACAGCCAAACCGCGGGAGATTGATTCGTGGATGTTCCGACACGTGAAGTGTTTGGCAATGTCACACCCTGGATGCAGGCCGTTTTCTACGCGTTGATGTTGATCGGTTTCAGTGCGCTTGTCCGGCAGGCATTTGGTCGTGTGCGCCTGTGGCGGCGGGGTCGATCCGGGGGTTTCGAACGTGATTGGCGTATCTGCTGATTCTCAGCGGATTCGTCATGTTGATCGCCCACGTCGGCGGTGGGACTCCCACCTGCATAGAGGCTGTTTGAGTTGTTCCGCTGCGAGCCGGGGCCTGGTCACCGTTGCTCCACCCATCGAGTTGGCACGTGGGGCGATGTGACTGGAGGGATTGATTGGCCCGCCCGGTTCTCGGTATTGGGTTGGCCGGGCCGTTTTTGATATGCTCTTTCTGCCTGTCGTGACGGTGGGCAGATAAAGGAGATCATGAATGCAAGCGAATGTGCTGTTGGAAAAATGCCGCGCTGGCGAGACGGTAATAGGGCTGGGCGTGATGTATGGGGCACCGGGCATCGTCGAGGGGATGTGCAAGGATGTGGACTTCGCCTGGATCGACGGCCAGCACGGGCTGCAGGGCTACGACTTGTTGCTGGACACGATGCGTGCGGCCGATGCGGTCGGCGTGGACGCATTGATGCGTGTCCCGGGCCACGAATACGGTGTGGTCGGCCCGATCGCCGACCTGGCACCGTCGGCGATCATGATCCCCATGGTCAACAACGCTGAGGAAGCGGAGAACGTGGTGGCGAACCTGACGTTCGCGCCGCGTGGTCGGCGTAGCTACGGTGGGCGGCGGGTGATCGATCTCTACGGTCGCGACTATTACAGGGATCGACCGATCATGCTCGTACCGCAGATCGAGACCGTCGAAGCGGTCAATAATATCGAAGAGATTGTCGCGGTCGACGGTGTGGACGGCGTGTTTTTCGGGCCCGACGACATGCGCATTCAGATCGGCTTGCCCATGGACAGTTCGCCGCTGGATACGCCACAGCTGCGCGACGCGATGGCCAAAACCGCGGCGGCCGCCAACGCCGCGGGCAAGACGGCCGGTACGGTCGGCGCCACGCCGGAAACGTTCGACCTCTGCCTTGAGTTGGGTTACCGGATGATCGCCGGCGGCGGTGACGTGCAGTTCATCCGCACGTCGGCGCTGAGGCGGGTGGCGGAGATGCGCGAGGCGATGGGCGCCAAGGGTGTTTCCGCCGCGCAAACCGGGTCGAGCATTTATGGCGGGTGATCATGACGCGGCCCCATCTGCTGTGGTTGTGGCCGGATTATTTCGAACGCATCGACGGACTGCGTGACACACTGGCCCGCTTTGCCACCTCGACACGCGTCAGCTCGACCGGGACGGGCTTTTGCAAGTTGTTGCCGATTGTGACATCCCCGCGCCAGAGATTCGGTGGTTCTTACGGGATGGCGCGTAAATATGACTTGCTTATCGCTGATTGCCGCGGCGATCAGCACCCTTGTACCACCGTCGTGGTGCATTGCGGATGGGGCTTGCTGAATTATTCCGTCACGGCCGCATCATCACCGCTCGTAGAAGTGCAGCGCCATCGTGCCGTAGACAATAGTTTGCGGGTCCGCCCACATGTCGATGGCTGTGGCGGCGGTCTGCTTTTCCGTCCTGAGTACGGCGACGCCGGACGGTGTTGCCAATGGTGCGAGGCGCCCGAGCATCGCCGCAATCCGGGCCGACTGAGACTTGTCGCGCGTCATGGCATACGGAGGGTCGCAGAAGATCAGGGAGACGCCCTGTCCGTCGGTCGGGTGATACGGCAGGGTGTCGCCCCAGTTCACCGCTAGGGCGTCTACGCCCAGCACGGTCGCCCGCTCGGCCATCTCAAGATCGTCGAGGTTGCGTTCCAGCCGTTGGTGTGCACCGCGGTCGTTCTCGACGAACGTGCAATGGGCCGCGCCGCGTGACAATGCCTCGAGCCCGAGGCTACCCGTGCCGCTGAAGACGTCGAGCACGTGCGGACCCAACTCGTCGTCGCCGACCAGTCCCATTGACCAGAGCCGATCGAACAGGCTCTGTTTGACCCGATCGGTGATCGGTCGCGTGGTCTGACCGCCCTGCGGCGGGAGGATGTGCCGGCTTCGATGGGTGCCGCCGATGATGCGCATGACACTATTGAACGGCATCGGCCGAGCAATGCAAGCGGGTGTTGGCCCCGGAACCGCGGTTGCGGTAGAGTGGCGACATGAGTTCCAAGAAAGATCGCAAGAAGCGCACGCCCGAGGCCGAGCGGGTCGACCGCTACGAGTTGTACCTTCAGGCGGTCCAGGCACCCGAGCACGAGATCCCCATCTTTGATCGGGCTTATCGCAAGCATTTCGGCAAGCCGCCGCGTGTGCTGCGCGAGGATTTCTGCGGCACGTTCGCCGTCTGCTGCGAATGGGTCAAGAGTAGGCTGGACCGCGTCGCTGTCGGCGTGGACCTCGATCCCGAGCCGCTGGCGTGGGGCAAGGTTCGTCACCTGTCCGAACTCAGGTCCGATCAACAGAAACGTGTCAGCCTGCTTCAGGACGACGTGCGATCCGTCAATGGCAGCAAGGCAGATGTCGTCACGGCGCAGAACTTTTCGTTCTTTGTCTTCAAGACACGCGACGAGTTGCTCACCTACTTTCGCGCCGCGTACGAAAATCTCGCCAGCAAGGGTGTGTTCGTGCTCGACATGATGGGCGGACATGAATCGATGGAGGAGGACCGAGAGGATGTCACCGAGTTCAAAGGTTTCGATTACGTCTGGGACCAGGTCCGCTTCGATCCGATCACGCACGACTGCACGTTTCACATTCATTTTCGGTTCAAGGATGGCAGCGAGATGAACCGTGCGTTCAGTTACAAATGGCGGTTCTGGATGCTTCCCGAAGTGCGCGAACTGCTCGAGGAAGCAGGGTTCTCTCGCGTCGACATCTATTGGGAGGGCACCGACCCGAAGACCGGCGAGGGCAACGACGTGTTTCGCATCCGTCGCCAGGCCCCCGGCGATCCGGCGTGGATCTGCTATGTCGTCGCGGTGAAGTGAGCAGATGGGAATTTTTAATTATGGGGTTGTGGTTTTTGATTTCCGGTCAGGCCGGCGCGGGTCAATGTTGCCAGCCGCCACCCACTTATGAAATTTCAGGCTCCCTCAGGCACGCGTGACTTCTACCCCGAGCAGATGGCTTGGCGCAACTTTCTGTTTGACGTCTGGCGCCGGGTCTCGATCCGC
Source organism: Phycisphaerae bacterium (assembly GCA_963577075.1). Classification (GTDB taxonomy): domain Bacteria; phylum Planctomycetota; class Phycisphaerae; order Phycisphaerales; family Phycisphaeraceae; genus CAUYYV01. Next base: position 1,480 of record CAUYYV010000247.1, on the reverse strand, counting down.
AACGGTTACGAGCAGGTGGACGGTCCGATCTACGAGTCGCTGGCCCTGTACGAGGTCAAGAGCGGCGGTGAAATGGTGGGCCAGACTTTTCGCGTTCGTCACCCCGAGAGCGACGATGAGCGTTACGCGATCCGTCCCGAGTTTACGCCGACGCTGGCCCGCATGGTCGCCGAGCGCGCCAACACGCTTGCCAAGCCGATCAAGTGGTTTTCCCTGCCCAACGTCTGCCGTGCCGAGCGGCCTCAACGCGGTCGGCTGCGCGAGCACTTGCAGTGGAACATCGACCTGATCGGGCTCGACTCGGCCCTGGCCGACGCCGAGGTCATCTTCACCGCCGTCGATGCCATGGCGGCCCTGGGCCTCGGGCCCGACCAGGTGCGCGTCAAGATCAGCCACCGCCAGACGTTGGCCCACATCTTGGGCAAGATGGGCATTTCCGACGACAAGCTGCTCGAGGCGTTCGAGTTGCTTGACCGCCGCGACAAGATCGAGCCGGATGCATTCACCGCCGCCGCCGCAGACCTCGGCATGGATCCCAATTGCGTAGCACGCTTCGACCAGACGTGTCGGCTCAAATGCCAGGCAGGCGACCTTGAGCCGGTGCGCGAGCAACTGGGCATGAATGACGACTTGGGCGAGTTGGGGGCACTCGACGAGCAGTTACGCGCATTCGATATCCTCGACTGGTGCGAATACGACTTGGGTATCGTGCGCGGATTTGCTTACTATACCGGGACGGTTTTCGAGGTTCACGAAACCAGTGGCGTCGAGCGCGCGGTCGCGGGAGGTGGGCGATACGACAATCTCATCGAGCTGTTCGGCGGCCCGAAGCTGTCGGCGGTTGGATTTGGTATGGGCGACGTGGTCATCTCGCTCGTGCTGGCTGACAAGGGGCTGGTACCCGAAGACGTCAGCCCGCGGCCGGACGTGTTCGTGTTCGCCGTCGAGCCGGGTGTCGTGGCGCATGCCACGCAGTTGACCGCCCGGTTACGCCGCGCCGGGCTTCATGCGCGGTGCAGCTACCGCACGACCCGCAACATCGGCAAGCTGCTCAAGCAAGCCGACGCCACCCGGGCAAGGTCGGCCGTGATCGTAGGCAGCGAAATTGAACGCGGCGTCATAGCTGTAAAAAACCTTGAATCCGGCGAGCAGGCCGAGGTCGCGATCGCCGATCTCGTCGAGCACGTTAAAGCGGGCAACGACCTCTGATCCGGATTTGACCAATCCACCGGCCGCTCATCCGTTTTTGGCGAGCCGAATGCGAATGTAAATCACTGTTAATGACCCTGTTACAGCATGACGCCCGGCCCTTGAAATAATCAAGAAATAATACTTCCCCATAAAACGTTGGGGGTATATACTATAAGTTGAGTTATGGTTTAGTTGACAGTGCCCCGGAGGGGCGTGGGCAGCCATAACCACGAACCGCCCGCCTGCAGCAGTGGACCCTCCAGCAGTAGCCGATTGACAGCGTCGGGAA
>CAUYYV010000246.1:0-5515 GCA_963577075.1 Phycisphaerae bacterium | reverse complement strand
TGAACCGTCGCGCCGACGAGTTGGTCAACTTTGCCCTCGACGCACGCAAGGACGTGGTCGTATACGCGCATGACGGTTTTGTCGCTGCTGCACCACAGAAGCCGCCACCCAATGCGGGGCCGCGGCTTGATATCACCATTGTCAGCGATCCGTCGCGGCCTTGCCCCGCCAATCATCAGTGCGATCAGTCTTACACGATCGGGGCGGTCACCCCGGAGGGATTGTGCATCCATGCCACCAAGGCCGCTTTCGATGCCATCGATTTAAACAAGCGATCCATGGGTTGCCACGCCCAATGCGCCCAATGTGGTGCAAAAATTCGTATCGAGCCGGTCAACGATGACAAGAAATGACCGTGCGGGCGTTCATTGTTGGGTTCGTTCGCCCGCATTTTGGCGGCGCAGGGCTTGAACCGCGAGCAGCCCCACCGGCACGACGACGATAACCTCGATACCGCGGTCGATCACCGCCGCGAGCGCCGCCGCCTCCAAGGGCACCAATCTATTCGCGGCCAGCAGCCCGGCGGCGATCCATTCACGCAATCCCAGCCCGTTGGGCACGATCGGCAGCACGGCGATCAGGTTCCCCGCCGCTGCCGCCGCAACCGCCTGAGTGAACCCGACCTCGGCGCCCACAGCCTTCAGTGCCAACCACAAGCGTGCGCCGGCGATCAGCGTCTCGATCGTTCGCAGGGGAATCCACGACCAGCCTCGGCACATCGGCCTACCCAGCAACCGGGCCGCAACGGGTCCTGCCGCCGGCGTCAGCACCAACAGCGCCAGCACCGCCACCGATACCCCGGCTGATGACCGGCCCGGTGGTGACAACGTAAACGCCGCCACGGCGACGGCATAAACCATTGCGCTGACGCCCATCACGATCAGCCAGACCACCATCGATTGTCGAAGCGGCAGCCGATGCATACGCTTAAGGTACACCGCCCGCCCCAACAAACCGGGCCGAAACGGCAGGTAATTCAGCAGCGAACTGGCGCTGATTAGCTGGGTCATGCGGCCAAGCCCGACCCGTGGATCGGCGTCGAAGTTGAGCGTGACGACCCAAAACAGGACACCGGTCACGGCCAGGGTCAGCGCCACCGCGACCGCCATCCATGCCAGGGGCGCCCGGGACGCAGCGACGAATCGATCCAGATCAGCGTTGGCAAGACCCAGCCAGGCCGCCCACGCAATCAACACCACCCCCGCCGCAAACCCCAGCAGACGGGCCACCTGTTTCGATCGATCTGGGGTCATCAAGGCTCCGTGTGATCAGGTCGAACGGTCTGGTACAATACGATACACCGGATGCGGAGCCGCCATGCTCATTCGCAGGATCAACCAAGTCAAGCAGCAGCAGATGTCGATGACCGGCGCCGAGGGCGTACGGATGCGCCTGATGATCGGCCGCGAGGACGGCGCCGCAACGTTCGCCATGCGCCAGTTCGAGGTCGAACCGGGCGGCCACACGCCGCTGCACCAGCACAATTATGAGCACGAGGTACTGGTCGTGGAAGGATCAGGCCAAATAGTTGATAGCGGTGATGTGGTAAGCAGCCGTGAGATTGGAGTCGGCGATGTGATTTTCATCCCGGCCAATCAGGTCCACCAGTTTCGTAACGAGTCGAACAAGCCGTTTATGTTCATGTGCCTGGTGCCCACGCATTTTGATTGTGGACAAGGCGAACCGTTACCGACACCGGGATCGTGACCGGCCCCATGGCCAACCGGCAGGGCATCGAGCGGATCACAAGGATGGACACACCAGAGAAAAAACCACGCAAGTGCACGTGGAGCAACGCACGAGCCATGACGGTCAACGGCGTGGTGGTGATCCTTGTCGCTTCAGCGGTTTTTTTTGGACTGTCCGCATTGGTGGATGGCCTTCCTACTCTGGCGATGCGCAGCCGAGCGCGCACGCTGCTTATGGTCGCCTGCTGCCTGCCCGGCGGCATCTTCCTGCTGATGGGTGTGATCCGCTGGGCGCTGCGACCGCACCACGAGTCGCTGCTCGAACAGCAGCGGTCGATCATCGCTGCCTTGCACCAGATCAGTGAATACCTCTCGCTGAGCGAATCCGCCAAGCAGATCATGTTTCGTGAGAGCGACCGCAAGGCGTTGGCCGAGGCGATCGAAACACAAATCCGGCAGAAAAATTTCGGCGCCGCACTGAACCTCGTGCAGCAGATGGCCGAGGCGTTCGGCAGTGAGGCGGACACCGAGCACTTCCGCACCCAGGTGATCAACGCCCGCGCCGAGCAGACGGAGCAGGATATCGATCGCGCGTTGGCGGCATTTGAAGAACTGCTGTCCCGCCACGAGTGGAACGACGCCACCCGCAAGGCCAACGGCATCGAACGGCAGTTTCCCCAATCACAGCGTGTCGAGGGATTGGTTCAACGGGTCCATGAGACGCGCGAGCAGTACATACAGCATCTCGAACGCCGCCTCCTCGACGCCAAGAATCGCGAGGACGTCGAAACAGCGGATCTCGTGCTCAAAGAACTGGATAAGTACCTGACCGAGAAGGAAGCGGAACCGTTCAAGGAGGCGGCCATCGAGATTCGCACGAAGAAACTCAAGAACCTGACCGATGCACTGCGCATGTCAGTCGAGGGCCACGAATGGGGCGAAGCCGTTCTCGTGGGCGAAGAGATCATCGCCAACTTCTCGAAGTCCAAAGCCGCTAAAGACGTCCGCAGCATGCTTGACATGCTCCGCCAACGCGCCAACGAGCAGAGCGCCGGCGTGTAATGCGCCCGGTATGATCACCTGAAAACCAGGCCTGCCAAGCCGCACCTCACGCGGGGCGTGCCAGGTTCGATCATTCGAGACCACGCGGGATTTTTTAGATTTCCAAATAATCATTGAGTATCGTCTTTCTTCTCGGCGACGGCGACCGTGTACGTCCGTCCCTGTTTCAATTTGGTGTAATTACCGAACACGTCCTCGAAGTTTCGCTTGACCCATTTGCGCAGACCGCTGACGGTCACGACGGCGATCCTGCCTCCGGGCGCGAGCCGGTCACGGGCATCGTGCAGAATGATCAGCAGCATCTCCTTGCCCGTTTTCGCGGGCAGGTTGGCGACCACATTATTTAGACGCAAATCTGTCGGCACGTCACGGAAGGCGTTGCTCAGGTACACCTGGCAGTTATGCAAGCCGTTGATCTGAACGTTCTTGCGTGCATACTCGACGGCCACGAAATCCTTGTCGACCAGATGAACCCGTCCCTGCGGCGTCTGCCTTGCAATCGCCAGACCAATCGCACCGTACCCACAGCCGACGTCCAATGTGGCATCGTCAGCCGATACGTCGAAGTTTTCAATCAGAAGCGCTGACCCCTCGTCCACTTCGCGCGGGCTAAACAACCCCCATGTGCTGTGAAACGTGAATTCGAACCCCCGCAGGCACCGCTTGAAGACAATGTCCTGCTTAATCCGATCAATTTCGGGATGACTGATCTCGGTGTTCCAGGTCATCTTTGGGCGACAGGCCCTGTTGATTCGATCATCTGATTCGTCGACTTCAACGGGATTGACCGTTGAATTGTCACCAACCCGGGCGATACATGCAACCGGCGGGTGTCGTGCCCTCGGTCATGCACATGCAGCGTTGCCCCTCGACCTCCGATTGATGAAAACCACGAATCAATCGCGGAAAGGGGTGGACGCGACGAACTTATTACGGTCTGGCCGGTTCGTAGGCGATCTTGAGAAACGGATTATCCGCCGGTTCCCTGCCGCCGTAGAACCACTTGAGCGGGAGGATCTTCAGTTTCTGGCAGACGAACTTGCCATTTGTCTTGTCGGTATAACCGTGGCCGTCAGCGTGAAAGACGATCTGGGCGCGCGTCGGGTGCTCGCCGTATTTCGTGTACGGATACGCAATCAACACGCGATCGCTCATGACCAATATGGAAGGCGACTTGACGTGGATGCGCTCGTCAGCGTCGACGATGATATTCGGATCGCGTTCGACTGCGCCGCGGCCGGCGGGATAGTAAGCCTCTTCCTGGCGCACGGGCCGGATCGGCCCGGGCTCGACGCGGGTCACCTCGCTGATCGCTTCGACGTTTTGAAAAAACTCCCACACCCGCCCGCCGTCACGGCTGATCGCCGACGACAGGCGGCACTGATTGATACCGCTTCGGATCTCCTCATCGCTGTCCTGATCCCAGACAGCCAGGATGTGCCCGTTGGGCAGGCGGCGCAGTGCGGGCGTAGACGTGGACGACGCCAGCGGCGACGGTTGCGGGCGGCACCATGTCTCGCCTTGGTCGTCGGACCATGACCGGAACAGCCGCCCGACCCCGGTGCGAAAGTGCATCAGCAATCGGCCCGGCGTGACCTCCGCGATGGTGCCTTCGTTGACGTAGCTGTACGACGCGTTCCAGTCGTTGAGGATAAACAGCTCGCCATCGCGGTTGCGATGCCAGTTTCGACCTTCGTCGTCGGAATAGACGACAAACGCATAGGAAAACCGCGGGTCGTACTGATGGCCGGCCACGCCGGTGAATTGGTTGCAGATCAGTCGGCCGGTCGTGGGGATAAGCCGATCTTCAGGACCGGTTTCGCCTTGCCCGATGCAAGAGTACACCGGGATGATGATCCTGCCCGAGGCTAGCCGCACGAGCGAATCGGTCATGCACGAGACGGGCTCTTCGGGCGGGGTGACCTGCTGGGCGGGCGACCATGTCTCGCCGCCGTCGGTCGACCGCCAGAATCCGACGGTCGATTGGACCGGCCGTATCGCGTAACTGGCCTTGGGCAGCGGCAGCCCGCGGCGCGTCGACACCATGCCAACCTCGTTGTGCCCGGACAGCCGTACGAGCGCCGAGCCGCCGCAGTGCAGATCGTTGCCGTCGGTGTCCTTCATCCACCGGTTCTCCGACCAGGTCAACCCGCCGTCCTCGGACCAGTTGCACACCTGCTTCGAGGCGTGAAAGATCCGCCCGTCGTCCAGTTCGACGAAACTGCTCGACGCGGCAAACGGGTGATACTGTTCGCTGAGCATCAACTCGGGCATTGTCATGGGTACATTGGACATGGGTAGAGTCCTGAGTCCGAAGTCCTGAGTCCGAAGTCGGTGCTGGACTTCGAGCTGGTTTAGGGTTTGGCCGGTTCGTAGGCGGCCTTGAGGAACGGGTTATCGGCCGGCTCTTTGCCGCCATAAAACCACTTAAACGGCAGGATGCGGCGGCGCTGGTTCATGGTGCGGCCGGTCTCGGGATCGACCTCGCCCGTGCCGGCGCGGTATAGCTGGGCGAGTGTCTCGTGCTCGGTGATGCGCCCGGCGAAGCTGTACGCCACAATCACGTGCTCTTTGGCGACGAATACGGACGGATAGTAGACGCGAATAAGGTCCGTCCGATCGTCGATGTACTTCGGATCGCGCTCGGTGGCAGCTTGACCGGCGGGAAAGTAAATTTCCTCAGGTCGGGTCGGCCGGATTGCGCCCGGTTCGACCCGCGTCGTTTCGTGCATCGACTCGATGTTCTGAAAGAACTCCCACACCCG
>CAUYYV010000245.1:0-5529 GCA_963577075.1 Phycisphaerae bacterium | reverse complement strand
TGCACCGCTTGCAACACATCGGCTCGCGCGTTGCCAAGTTCGAGCACTGCACCATTAATGATCGGCAATTCACGATGAACGTGCGCGCCCACAGATGCCAGCAAGTCAACCGCTGCGGCCTGCACGACATTATCGGCATAGCGCACGATCAGCCTACCGGGAGCGTATTCCAGACCATCGGCATCGAGTAAAATATTTGACAGACCAACGCCGACGCTGTTGCTGAGCAGCAGGCGGGCCTCGAGTGGCTCGAAGGTGATCGGCGTTCGCGAGAGCAAGTCACGACGCTGCCTGGCAAGGGGTCGACACCAATCGCGACGCGAACTGCTTGGCCGGAACTGGCCCATACGGCGGTCAGTCATGGTCGCTCCCCTATGCGGCGATGGGCGATCAGCACGTTTTAGAACAGAAGATCCTAAGATCAGCTAGGCGCCGCGATTATTCTATTTGAATTGGCTCGATACAGGCACATTCTTCGCGAAATCAATTGTATATTCTCAAGAAAACCATAATCACTCCCGGGTACGTGGAGAGCAGGACGCCCGGGGGCCAAGGGGTAAGATCAGGATCTAGCAGTGTCCCCTGAGTTCGCCCTGCCGCAATTATCCGAAATTTCCCCCTGGACCACCGCCTAGCTCCACCACCCGACCACTCGGGGTGCCAGTATAACGCCCCATGCGAAATCCAATCGAAAACCGATCTCTTTTCGACCCGGTGCAGGGCCATCAGATTGATTTCCGGTGTGGACATGGATTGTGGCTGGTGGAGACCCCGGCCCGCATTGGGCTTCGGCCCGTGACGGGGGAAGGGACAGAGGCACCAAGGGGCGCAGACGTCCTACACCCGGATGGCGGACACGGTGCAAGACGTGCTATTTCGGGGGCTTAGGTGGTCCGCGGGGCGGGATCGGACATGTCCGGGGGACCGGGGGTGGCCGCGAGGTGCTGGTGACTGATGGTTGGTGGTGCGTTACCATGCTCGGCGTGATCCATGAGTAGATGGGAAACACAAGGTGAGTCACCGCTGGGCACGCTGGGCGTGTGCGGGATCGGGCAGATGGGCGCGGCGGCGGCGGTGAGCTTCATGCGTGCGGGCTATCACGTGCTGCTGTGGGCGCGTAACCGCCAGAAACTGGCGGCGGTGCAGCGGACGCTCGACGGGTTGGTGGCGTGGATGGACCAGCACGTCGGGCCCGCGGCGAGCAGCGACGGGCGGATCGAGCGTGTCGAAGAGTTGGGCGTGGTCGACGAGCGGGCTGATCTGGTGCTGGACGGAATCGCCGAGGACATGCAGCAGAAAGTTGACCTGTTCGGCCGTCTGCCCGGTTGCGTGAGGCGGGAGGCGATCTTCATCACCACGACCAGCGGGCTGAGCATCACGCGGTTGGGCCGGGACAGCGGCACGGGACACCTGCTGGTCGGCACACACTTCTGGAACCCGCCGCACCTGATGCCGCTGGTCGAAGTGATCCGCGGCGAGGACACACCGACGTACCTGATGGATCGCGTGTGCGAGATGGTCGAGTCGATCGGCAAGATTGCGGTGCGGGTCAACCGCGATGTGCCGGGGTTTATCGGTAATCGGCTGCTGCACTCGCTGTGGCGGGAGGCGATCAACCTGGTGCAGCGTGGCATCGCGTCGCCTGCGGATATTGATCGCGTGGCGCGGCTGACGTTCGGACTGCGCTTGCCCGCCGTCGGACCGCTGGAGAACATGGATCTGGTCGGGCTGGACCTGGTCAAGACCATTCATGATTACCTGCTGGACGATCTGGCCGACGACCACAAGACGCTGGCGGCGCACGACGCAATGGTGCAGCGGGGCGAATTGGGCATGACCAGCGGCAAGGGTTTCTACGATTGGCAGCAGCGCGACGGCAACACCCTGATCGAGCAACGCGATCGCCAGATCGTACACCAGCTCGGGCTGCTCAAGGAGTTGGACGCACTGTGAGTCTGGGCAAGGTTTTTATCCCCGAGCCGATCGCCGCCAGCGGCATCGACCTGTTGCAAGGCGACTGCGAGATCGTAGCGCCGTGGCGCGAGGGCGGCGAGTTGACAGAGTCGCAGCAACGAGCGCTGCTGCATGAGGCCGATGCAACGATCGTGCGGCTGTTTACCATCTCGGGTGACGATATCGCTCGCAGCGCCAGGCTCAAGGTCATCGGCCGCCACGGCGTCGGTGTGGATTCGGTGGATTGCGACGCCGCAACGGCGCGGGGTATCCCGGTGGTGTTCACGCCCAACGCCCACGCCAACGCCGTCGCCGAGCACGCGGTGACGCTGATGATGGCGTTGGCTCGACAGGTCGGCCCCGCGTGGCAGGCGGTGATCGCCGGGCGGTTTGCCGAGCGGACGCGGTTCGCTGGCGTCGAACTGGCGGGCAAGACACTGGGCGTGATCGGGCTGGGCCGAATCGGGTCACGCGTGGCGCAGATCGCAGCGCATGGGTTGGCGATGAACGTCTGTGCATTTGACCCGGTGATCGATCCGCAAGGGTACGACGGGCCGGCAAGGCTGGTCGATTCACCGCAGCGCGTACTGAGCGACTCGGACTTCGTCACGCTGCACGTGCCGCTCAATGCTCACACGAAGAACATGATCAACGAGCAAACATTGCGGTTGATCAAACCCGGCGGCAGACTGATCAACACGTCGCGCGGCGGGGTGATCGACGAATCAGCGCTGGTCAGCGCACTTGAGAGCGGCGCACTGGCCGGCGCGGCGCTGGACGTGTACCAAACCGAGCCGCTGCCCGCGGATCATCCGCTTTGCACCGCGGCCAATACGCTGCTGACGCCGCACATCTCCTCATCGACGGAGGAGGCGCTGGACAACATGGCACGCGACTCGGCACAGGGCGTACTGGATGTACTGAGCGGTGGAACGCCGAAACACGTCGCCAATCCCGAAGCACTTCAATGAGCCGGTGGATCGACATCACGCGCCCGATGGACGATAACCTGCTCTGCTGGCCCGGTCGCCGGCCGCCGCGGCGCGTCTGGGAAAAGACAATCGCCAAGGGTCATCACTGCAACGTGTCGCAATGGAGCTTCGGCGCCCATACCGGCACGCACATCGACGCGCCACTTCATTTCGTAGACGGTGGCGCGTCGATAGATCGTGTGTCGCCCGACATGTTGATCGGTCCGTGCCGTGTGATCGGGCTTGAGTCGGCCGAACAAGCACCGCTTGACCTTGCCGCGGTGCAACCGTGTTGCGGTGAACAGCGACTGCTGATCCGCACGCATCACGGCGAGGCGACCACCCGGAGCACCATCCTTCATTACGAGCCGCACGACGCACTGCTGTCACCGGATGCCTCGCGGTTCCTGCTCGACCACGGACTGGCCGTGCTCGGCACCGATCGGCTCAGCGTGGACGACTCGCGCGGCGATGGCTTCGACGTTCACCACCTCGTGCTCGAACGCGGCGGCGTCATCATCGAAGGGCTTGACCTGTCGCAAGTCGCACCGGGCTCATACGAACTGCACGCCACCCCGCTTCGCCTCGCGGGCGCCGAAGCCAGCCCGGCCCGCGTGCTGCTGCACCAGTAAACCGGCCAAGGCGCGGCGTGCTCACCGTTTGACATCTTCAACCCCGGCCGATGCGGCGTCCGGATCGGTTCCGCCGTCCAGACTCGCAACCACCTCAACCGCTGAACCCGCGATGCTCATCCCGCAGCAGCGGGAGCGGGCAGGTGGTGGGTGAGAAATTGGCCGGTGTAGGATCGGGGATGTGCCGCAATCTGTTCAGGCGTGCCGACAGCTATGATTTGGCCGCCGCGGTCGCCGCCTTCGGGACCCAGATCGATGATCCAGTCGGCAAATTTGATGACATCGAGGTTGTGCTCGATGATCACGATCGTGTTGCCCTGGTCGGCCAATTGGCTAAGCACGAACAGCAGCTTCTCGATATCGGCAAAGTGCAGCCCGGTCGTCGGTTCGTCCAAAACGTAAAGCGTGTGCCCGGTGGGCCGCTTGCCCAGTTCGGTGGCGAGCTTGACGCGTTGGGCTTCACCGCCGGAAAGGGTAGGCGAGCGTTGTCCGAGTTGCAGGTAGCCGAGCCCGACCGCGTCGAGCGCACCCACGAGCTGGCGGATCGCGGGAAAGTTCTCGAAAAACTCGAGCGCATCCTCGATGGTCATCGCCAGTACGTCGGCGATACTCTTGCCACGATAGTGCACTTCCAGCGTCTCGCGGTTGTAGCGCTTGCCTTTGCAGGTCTCGCAGACGACGTAAACGTCGGGCAGAAAGTGCATCTCGATCTTCTTGACGCCCTGGCCCTGGCACTGCTCACAGCGCCCCCCCTTGACGTTGAAGCTGAACCTCCCCGGCTTGTACCCCCGGATCTTGGCCTCTTTGGTTTGAGTGAACAGCGCGCGAACGGCATCGAAAGTACCGGTGTACGTTGCCGGGTTGGACCGGGACGTCCGACCGATCGGCGATTGATCGACCTCGATCACGCGATCGACATGGTTGAGTCCCGTGATGCGGTCGTGAGCGCCGGGCTTGTCACGTGACGTGTAAAGCCGGCGGCGGGCGGCGCGCAGCAGAATATGGTTCACCAGCGTGCTCTTGCCCGATCCGCTGACACCGGACACGCAGATGATCCCGCCGGTGGGAAAAGCGGCATCGATACTCTTGAGATTGTTCTGCCGGGCGCCCTTGACAATGATGGCGGCCTTGTGATCTAGTCGGCGCCGCTGCGCCGGGGTGGCAATGGCGCGCTGCCCGGTTAGAAATCGCGCGGTGATCGACTCGCGGGCGGCCATGACCTGCTTGATATCGCCCTGTGCGACCACGCGCCCGCCGTGACGGCCAGGCCCGGGACCCATGTCGATGATGTGATCGGCGGCGCGGATGGTGCCTTCATCGTGCTCGACGACAATGACCGTGTTGCCGATATCGGTCAGGTGTCGCAGCGTGGCGATGAGTCGTTGATTGTCGCGCTGGTGCAAGCCGATGGTCGGCTCGTCGAGCACGTAGCAGCAACCGACGAGCCCGGAGCCGACCTGCGTCGCCAGGCGGATGCGCTGACCCTCACCGCCCGAGAGCGTCCCGGTGGCTCGGTTGAGGTTCAGGTATCCCAACCCGACGCTCATCATGAACCCCAGCCGGGCCCGCACTTCTTTTAGGATCGGGTCGGCGATCTGCTGCTGCTCTTTGCCAAGCCGCAGACGCCTGAAAAAATCCGTCGCCTGCTCGATGGTCATGCGCGTCACGTCGTCGATGTTGTGGCGTTTGTGCTTGCCGGTTTCGATAAAAACATGCAACGCCTCGGTGCGCAGCCGGGCACCGCGGCAGGTCTCGCAGGGCGCTTCGGAGAGGAAGTTGTGCAGCCGGGCCTTGACGTATTCGCTGTCGGTTTTCTCCCAGCGGCGCTGAAGGTTGGGCACGACCCCCTCGAAATGGGCATCATAGTTCGCCTCATCGCGGACCGACGTGCCGTGCATGAGGATGCGCCGCACGGTCCGGCCGAGTTTGCGATAAGGCTCCTTGGGATCGACGCCAAATTCGCGGCAGAACCG
>CAUYYV010000244.1:0-5540 GCA_963577075.1 Phycisphaerae bacterium | reverse complement strand
CTAAGACTCAGTTGAAGAAGGCGGAAGGTCCTTATGGATATCGCTTGGCAACAATGCATCGATCCTGACTGCGCCGCGACGTTCGGCACCGACGAGATTTACGTCTCCTGCCCGACTTGCACCCAGCACGGTAAACAGTCGTTGCTCGACGTTCGTTACGATTGGTCGCGGGCCGTCTTGCCCAAGGCATTTTGCTTCTTCGAGCATCGCTGGATGACCAAGGGCGGGCACGGTACGGGGCAACTCGATTTCTCCGGCGTCTGGCGGTTCCGCGAACTGCTGCCGTTCTATCACGATGAGCAGCAGATCATCACGATCGGTGAGGGGCGGACCAATCTGCAGAACGCTCGATTGCTGGCGCCCCAGATCGGGCTTCGCCCGGGCAGACTGTTTCTCCAATACGAGGGGCTCAACCCGTCAGGTTCTTTCAAAGACAACGGCATGACGGCCGCGTTCACCCACGCACGCATGGTTGGCGCAAATCGCGTTGCCTGCGCCTCGACAGGCAACACATCGGCCAGCCTTGCCATGTTCGCTTCGCTTAGCGACCTGCTGGGCATCGTCTTCATCGGTTCGGGGAAGATCGCCTACGGCAAGCTCTCACAGGCGCTCGACTACGGGGCAAGAACTCTGCAGATCCAAGGTGATTTCGATGCCTGTCTCCGCCGTGTGCGCCAGATTGCCGTCGATCATCCGCAGATGGGCGTCTACCTGATGAACAGCGTCAACCCGTTTCGGCTTGAGGGCCAAAAGGCGATCGTGTATCGAATCCTCGAGGCGCTTGACTGGCAGGTGCCCGACTGGATCGTTGTGCCCGGCGGCAACCTGGGTAATTGCTCAGCATTCGGCAAGGCTTTTGCCGAGTTGGTGGAGGTTGGGCTGGTCGATCGCATCCCTCGACTTGCGGTGATCCAGGCTGCCGGCGCCAATCCGCTCTATCAGCTATTTACCAGACAGGGATTGCGATGGAATGATGGGCGGTATGATCTGGACAAGGTCCACGCGTTGTATCACCAGATGGATGCCGACGATGTGCATCCACACACCATCGCCAGCGCCATTGAAATCGGCCGGCCGGTTAATCTACCCAAGGCGCTGCGCGCCCTTGACCTGATGGATGGTGTCGTGCGCGAGGTGGATGACGAGGCGATTCTTGAGCACAAGGCCATGGTTGGCCGCTATGGTTTTGGTTGCGAGCCAGCCAGTGCCGCGTCCGTGGCTGGCGTACACCTGCTGGCCGAGGAAGGTGTTATCGCCAAGGACGATCGCGTCGTGTGTGTTCTGACCGGCCACGAGTTGAAGGACCCCGACACCACCGTGAAATATCACACGGGCATCGACCAACAAGCGATGCAGGCCAAGGTTCCGCGTCATCAACCCACCGGTCGGTTGGCCAATCCGCCCCACCCCGTCCCCGACGACCTTGATGCCATCATTGCCGCCATCGGAGTCGATGTGCCGACCACCCTGCCGGCGATACCAACCGACACCAAGGCGCTCGATCACTTGCCCGCTAGCGAATACTGACCCCAGGCCTGTCATGCATGGCCCGGCAGCGATTTCCTGCCCAGATCAACGCGAATTATTCCACCAGCCTCCGCGTGGGCGTCTCTAGTTATGCGGCCGCCTGGCCTTTCTTTTGATTGAGTTGACTGGTCAGGCGGGACTTGTATCGATTGGCCGTGTTCTTGTGGATTGTCCCGGACGCGGCGGCCTGATCAAGTATCTTGTAGATGTCGCGCAGTTCGGTCTCGGCCTGCTGGGCTGTTCCATGCAGGATCCCCTCGTTGTACTTGCGGATGGCCGATCTGAAATGCTGCTTGCGCCAGCGGTTGCGGGCACGGTGTGTGGCGTTCTGGCGGATGCGTTTGCGGGCGCTGAGCGAGTGTGCCATGGAACGGGGTCCCTGCGGCGGCAATGCCGTAGGAGGGCATTATGTCCAACTTTTGCCCGCGAATCAAATTGCAGGCATGAACGGCTCGAGACGTGAGGGGCAGGGTGAGGCCAGTAAGCACCCCCGGACACGGTTGACCCGCTATCTTTCTATGGGGCAAACTTGACAGCACCCGACCTTTTCTTAGACTATTAAGCCTGATTTGCCGATGGGCAGATCGAATCGGCGGATATAATGCCGTAAAGTCAGACTTGGCGTGGGATTATGCCGGGGTTGACGCAGGAGCATAGACCAAGCCATGCATGAGGTTTGGCGACATAGGCAATCGCAAGAGGCGACGCGCTGATGGGACTGAGTGTACCCCATTTTAGCGTGACGGTTCGGGGGCCGGTGGCCCGCCACGACCGATCGTCGCAGTGCAAGGAGCCGGCAGATATGCGCTAGCAAAACGCGGTGCATTTTGGTCGGCTCCGCCAGGTCGCCGCTCGATCCGAGCGGTGGGTCTCACGACGCGGCGGGCCGTGAAACGGGCCACGAACGCCTCTTATGTTGCGACTCGTGGTCTTTGTGTTTTATAGACGGGCTGACAGTGTTTTGATAGACGGGCTGACAACAAGGTGAAACGGGGTGGCCCAGCCGCTCGACAAGTAAATAGGGACATGGACAAATGAATCCATCCGATCTGTTGCGAGGTGTCGATGCGATTGCCCGCGATCGCAATGTTGACAAAGAAGTGCTGTTCGTGGATTTGGAGCAGGCTCTCGTCTCGGCAGCACGTAAACATTTCAACGCGCCGGACACCGAGGATTTTTCGGCCGAGATTGATCGTCTCAACGGCTCCATCCGCGTTTTTCGGGGCGAGGAGGAAATATCCCTCGAAGAACTGGGGCGCATCCCGGCGCAGACGGCCAAGCAGGTGATGATTCAGCGCTTCCGCGAAGACGAGCGCATGAGCATTTACAAAGAGTTTATCGAGCGCGTCGGCGAACTGGTCACCGGCATGGCCCAGCGTTACGAGGGCGGCGCGATGATTGTTCAGATCGATCGCGCCGAGGGATTCATGCCGCGCAGCGAGCAGATACCTGGCGAGCAGCACCAACCGGGCGAGCGCGTCCGATGCATTATTCTCGACGTACGCGAGACAGGCAGCCAGGTCAAGATCGTACTCAGCCGCGGCCACACCGACCTTATTCGCCGCCTCTTCGAAGTCGAGGTGCCCGAGGTGGCCGAGCGGATTATCGAGTTGAAGGCCATCGCACGCGAGCCAGGCCATCGCACGAAGGTCGCGGTCAGTTCGATTGACTCGAAAGTGGACGCCGTAGGTGCCTGCGTCGGCGTGCGTGGCAGCCGGATCAAGAACATCGTCGATGAATTGGGTGGCGAAAAGATTGACATCGTCCGCTGGAACGAGTCGAGCCAGATCCTTATCCAGAACTCGCTCAAGCCGGCCGAAGTCATCGAGGTCTCGCTGTGCTTCGAGTTGGGCCGCGCCACCGTAGTGGTCAACGAGGACCAGTTGTCGCTAGCGATTGGCAAGCGAGGGCAGAACGTGCGCCTGGGGGCGCGGCTGACCAACTGGGACATCGATATCCTCACGCCCGCCGAGTTCACCAAGAGCCTAGATATTCTCGAAAGCTGTGCCAAGGAGGTCGAGGATATCAGCGAAGAGCAGATCGATCGTCTGGCTGCGTTGGGAGTGATCAGCGTGTTCGACGTCGAGGCGGTCGGTGCCGATTACCTGACTGAATCGCTCGAATGCACCCCTGAGCAGGCGCAGCAGATCGTTGAGTTGTCGATGACGCGTGCCAAGGAAGTTGCCGCCGAGCAGCAACGCGAGAAGGAAGAAGCCGAGCAGCGCAAGTCCGAACAAGAGAAGGAGTTGGCGGCAACGCCGGGCGAGCAGCAGGCGGCGGCGGTGCTCAGAATCCTCGATGGCGATCAGGCCGCCGACAAACAAACGGCTGCGCCGGCCGACGACAGTGCCAGCGTTGTCGAGATGCTCGAAGAAAAACATTCGCAGGGCCAGCCCGAGCAGCAGCAAGTCACCCCCCCCGACACTGATGATCATAGCACCGAGCCGCCGGAAGTTGATCCGCAGTCGTTGGCTGAAGATTCGCCCGAGGCGTCGGTGCCGGCTGGTAAGCAACCG
This sequence comes from Phycisphaerae bacterium, assembly GCA_963577075.1. Classification (GTDB taxonomy): domain Bacteria; phylum Planctomycetota; class Phycisphaerae; order Phycisphaerales; family Phycisphaeraceae; genus CAUYYV01. Next base: position 1,497 of record CAUYYV010000244.1, on the reverse strand, counting down.
CAGGCTTGAAGGAGTTGACATTGGCCAAGGCCAAGCGTGTATTTCAGATTGCCAAGGACCTGGGTGTCGTCAGCAAGGCGATCGTCGAGAAATGTCAGGCCGAAGGCGTGCCCGGCATCACGAACCACATGTCCACGGTGAAGGTGGGTCTTGAGGTGACGATCAACGAATGGTTTGCCAACGCCGGGGCGAGCAACGCGACGGCGGTCGAGACGGCCGCGAAAGTCGACTTGACCAAGGCGCGCAAAGGCGTGAGGCGGCGCGCTATGAACACCGAGCTACCGGCAAATCCTGCGACGGTCGATGCCACCACGGTCGTGGCCGAGCCGCCACCGCCGGTGGCCGAACCGCCCTCCATTGAATCGCCACCGCTGATCGAAACGCCGCCGGCGAAGGATGTGGGCCCGCCACCGCCCGAGCCACAAGAGCCGCCTGGGACTGAACCGCCCACCGTCGTGGAAGACGATGCCAGTTCCTGGAAGCCGGCGGGGCCCGTTGGCAGGCCGAACGTGCCGGACCGACCGACGGAGATCAGGCCTGTTGGGAAGCAACTGGCAAAGCCCAAAGAGGTCGAACTCAAGGGTCCCAAAATCGTTCGCATCGAGCGCCCCGATGTCATCCGTCCCAAGCCACCGTTACCGCGGGCACCGGCACCGGAGTCCAGGCCGGCAGCTGGCACGGTGCCCGGCATCACACGCTCGCAGGGACCCGCACGTGGCAAGGGCGCGGGTGAGGATGCCGACCAGCAGCAGGGCGGCTCCAAGGCGGGTAAGCGGCGGTCGCTGACCACTCGCAGGGGCCGATCCGCAGATGCGCAACTGACCGGACCAAGCAAGTTCAGCGAGCAGGACCTGCTCGAACTCGATGCCCGGCTCAGGGGTGCCCCCGGCTATCTCAAACAACGCCGTCGTGATATGAGAAAGCGCGAATCAACCGGCACCGCCGCCGGCCCTTCACCCGCCATCGTTGGTGGCACCGTCGAGATCGCCGAGCCGATCACCATCAAGCAATTGTCGGCGGTGACCGGCATCAAGAGCAGTGACATCGTCAAGTACCTGTTTGCCAAGGGCATCATGGCCACCATCAACTCCGCGATTGATACGGAAGCGGCGATGGAAGCAGCCATGGAGTACAACATTGAATTGGTCGTGCAGGAGAAGCAGACCGCTGAACAACAGGTCATCGAGGAGTTTGAGAAGCGTGAGCAACTGGACATTCGGCTGCGACCGCCGGTTGTGACAGTGCTCGGTCACGTTGACCACGGCAAGACCAGCCTCCTTGACCAGATTCGTCAGTCGGACGTCGCGGCCCATGAGGACGGTGGCATTACCCAACATGTCGGCGCCTACCGAATCACCCTCAAGGGCACTGACGGTCGCGATCGCACCGTCGTGTTCCTCGACACGCCCGGCCATGAAGCGTTTACTTCCATGCGGGCGCGTGGGGCGACGTTGACCGATTTTATCGTACTGGTCGTGGCTGCCGACGACGGTGTGA
>CAUYYV010000243.1:0-5569 GCA_963577075.1 Phycisphaerae bacterium | reverse complement strand
TTCTTGCGACGCTTCTTGGTGACCTTCTTCTTAGTAGCTTTATTTTTGGTGGCCTTCTTGGCCACCTTCTTGCGACGCTTCTTGGTGACCTTCTTCTTGGCCGCCTTCTTGGCTCGTTTCTTTGCCATGTGCGATATTCCTTTCGCTAAAGCCATCGGAGCTTGAAACAACTGTAACCAACAATACAAACTGCTGTCAACAACAATCTTGTAATCGACAACAGGTTTTTTATCGGTTGGCGTACTGCAACCTCTCCACAAGGGCAGTCGTCTCGATGATTCGTTTCACTTCGCCCGAGCATTGATCGACATATTTATCGTTTGCCGAGACGATCGAATTCATCACCGCACACGAACGCTCTTTCCAACGATCAAATCTTCATTCTTTGCGACCAATATCCTTGCGGCGTAGTTCGGTTCAACTCGAAATCAGCGCGGATACGGTCGCGCACATCACCAAGATCAGGACAAACCCTCAAGGTGTAACGTCGGCACCCGATCACCACGAAACTCGGGTGAATTGTGCGTTGTATGAGATGTGTTTCAGGCTCGTTTGACGCCACGCCGGCGGCGGGCGGCGTATATCTAAAAATGATATAAGTCCTTGTCAATACTAATGGCCGGACAGGGACTCGAACCCTGGACCCACGGCTTAAAAGGCCGCTGCTCTACCAACTGAGCTATCCGGCCGGCAACGGGCGAACAGGCGCCGCCGATTCTTCCACGCCGACATCAATTCCGTTGCGCAAATCAGAAAATCGCCCGTCACACGCGGATGCGGAAGCCTATCGCCACCGGTGCAGCCGGTCAAACATTCGGATTGGCAATCTGACGGTCGTGGCCGTCAATTCAGAACTGATCGCCATGGTTTGTGGCGGTCGAAGCGCTTATCGAGCGCGCCCGGTACCACTCGATATGGCCGGTCAACGGCCAAGACGAGAATTCGGGACAAATTGACCCGCCGGGGCTGTCAATGGAGAGCAAATTACTTGTCACGGCGCGTTGCCGGGCTTCCACTTGATGCCGCAGCCCATGCTGGGCTTCTGGTCAGCGTCGGGTATTTGGCCGTTGAGCACCGCGTCGAGCGCAGCGCGTAGGTCCTTACCCGTCACCGGGTCGCGCAACTTGGGCCGGCTGTCGTCGAGTTGGCCGGCGTACGCCAATCTGCGGTCGGCGTCGAAGACGAAGAAATCGGGCGTACACGCCGCGTGGTACGCTCGGGCCACATCCTGCGATTCGTCGTACAGATATGGGAACGTGTAGCCGCGGCCGGCCTTTTCCTGCTTCATCTTCGCCGGGCTGTCGTCGGGGTAGTTTTCAACATCGTTCGAGTTGATCGCCACGACGGCGGCACCGCGGCTCTGATATTCCTTGCCCAGCCTGGCCAACTCGTCGGCCACGTGCACGACGTACGGGCAGTGGTTGCAGATGAACATGACCAAATATCCCTTGGCGCCGGCAAAGTCGGCCAGTGACACCGTGTTGCCATCCGTGTCCGGCAGCGCGAAATCCGGTGCTTGGGCGCCCAGTTCGAGTTTCATCCTGGATGTCACAGCCATGGTTTGGTTTCCTTTTTCTGAGTTCTTGATCCGGTTTGACAACGGAAAATTCTACCCGCCAGCCTGCACATTGCACCGCCGCCACCCCGGGCACCCAACCGGAAACCTACCCGTCTTACCCGGGCCAGAGTTCGTCGTTGCGCACATACCGACCGTCGCTGAACTCGCTGAAGAAATGCTCGATCAGCGGATGGTCGACCGGGTCGGCCGAGGGGTCGGCCTCGAGGCTGGCGTGGGCCGCATAGGTCGTCGATCCGCCCGAGGCGTGCACGAAAACGTGATACCACGGCTGATCGCGATCCGGCTGCGTCTTATTGTTCAGATACCAGACGTCCGGCGCCTGGCAGGATTTATCAGCACCGACCACCACCCCGCGGTAGCCGTACCGCCGATGCCGCACCAGCCGACCCGGCTCAAACGACCGGCCGTGACTCGGCACCCCACCTTCATCGACATTGCGGAACATCATGGCAAATCATGATACGGACTCAAGCGGCCTCCGGTTAATTGCCCCGCGGGTCAGCGATCGCGGGTGGTTTCGGCCGCTGGCCCGCCTTGACCCTACGAATCCAAGGACAGAATCCGCGCAGCCGTGCCGCCCAGGATCGAGGCTTTGTCCTGCGGCGTGAGGAAGTCGCAGTATTTTTCGATCCAATCGCGCGACTGGCGGTAGGTACAGAAGCGGTTCTGGAACGGCATGTCCGTGCCCCACAGCAGGTGGTCCGCCCCGATGCGCTCGAGCATCTGCTCGAGCATCGGCCAGACCTCACGATAGGGAAAGTCGTACAAGTCGCCCAGCCGCACGGGAAAACACACCTCGAGATTGCAGTTGGGATTCTCGAATGGCAGCCAGATCGAATCGTCATCGAGGCTTATTCTGTTCTGATCGTCGAGGTAGAGTCGCCAATGGAACCCGTGCGTGAGGCTGCATACGTTGTCGGGGTAGCGCTGCATCCAGCGTATCAGCGTGCGTTGCTCGTGCAGATATCCCTGCTTGGCCTCTTCAGTGGTGAGGTTGCGGCGAATCGAGTCCGGGCCGCATCCGAGCGTAAAAAAAACCGGCACGTTCAACGCCGTCGCTGCCTGCCAGAACGGCCGATACGGTCCGTCGTCCCACGGCTCGTCGGGCGCCACGTAAAAAAGTTCGGGGCAGATCTTGATCGCGTGCAACCCGTGCGTCTTGATGGCCGTCTCCAACTCGCCTATCACGGCGTCGGTCTCTTGAAGGATCCGCCATTCATCCACCGGCACCATCGAGCGCAGCCGATCGGGGTATTGTTTGACGCATCGGCCCAAGTAGGCGCTGTCGCGGCCCAGCGTTGGATCCGTGTGGATCAACGCGACATCCACGCCGGCGTAGTCCATTTCGCACACCGCGCAGTGCGGTGAGAACTGAAGATCACGCAGCCCGGGCGGGAACTGGTACTTGGTGAAATCCTCGCCGTCCACCGTCCAGAGGACGCGGCCCTTCTCGTGATCGACGCGGAAGTTGACATCTGGTAATTGAGAGAGGTTCCAACCGCCGGTGGGGTTGAGCGGCTGCGCCGAAGCCGGCGACCGATCGCGCACGCGTATCGCGGACTGATGGTGGCCGGCTTGGCCCACCTGGACCCGCTTGAGGCGATCTTCGGCACTGGCAAACCCGGCTGCGGTGTCGATCGGTTCAAAACAGTACAGGTGAGAATCGATAATCATCGTGGCAACCTTTTTAGGAAAATTCCGAGATTGCATGCCGGGAATTATGGGTCAGCACCTTGAACACATACTAGCTCTGAGCCCGTCTAGGCGCAAGCAACCAGTGCCTGCACCGGATCGGCTGACGTGCGTGACGCTTGCAGCAAGAGCAATTATTTCAAGCACAAGCCACGCGGCGGCGTGGTGCGTCAGCGATGCACAGACCCAACATCCTCTATATCCACTCGCACGACACGCTGGAAATGCATTCGCCGGTTCGATGATCATTGTTGCGTTGTACTGCCCAGTTGCGACGGCGGCGGGAGTTGTCGCCACCGATATCGACGCAATTTCACCAGCCGGCGGGTAATCGTGCAGTGACAACCGAATGTCATGCAGCGCAGCCCGGCGCAGGGAAGACCGCGACCATCGTCCACCTCTTTAATCGCGCACTACACGATCGGCGGGTCCGGCCAGTCGGAATACCTTTTCCACTTCTCATCGACGGGCGTTCCCTGTTCCTGCTCGATTTCCTTGATGTACTTGTCGCGGTCCTCCCGTTCGCGGCGCGCCTCGTCCCGTTGAACGCGGTAGGCACCGGCGACAGCCAGGCTGCGCTGCCACGGGCTGAGATCCGGCTCCGACGGATCGATCTCGGTCAGCCAACGGGCCCGGTATGCCTCACCGGCCAGCGATACGCGTGGCTTGCGGTTCGCCGAGTGCGATGGGTTGCCTGCATGGAAGATCAGATGGTGAAAGAACATCACGTCGCCCGGCTCGGCAACGAACTCGAACGGCTCATTCGTCCGCTTCATCTGGGGAAACTCGCCGGGCGTCGTGACGTCAGGGTCGTCTACCAACACCTCAAGCGCCGACTTGTGACTGGCGGGAAAAACGGAGAAGTTGCCGCTGAACCGCTCGGTCTCAACCAGAGACGCCATGAACTTGAACCCGCGATAAAGGATGGGCACCGGCTTGCCGCCGAAATCGATATGGCCGACCGTGTCCAACTCCGGCTTCGCGTCGGGTTCGTAAGGCTTGATGAACATATAGTAGTTTCGCAGGCCGTCCCAGACACCGGGGCCACCGAACATCTCGTCGATCGCCGCACGCATTCCCGGCTGATCGTAAATCCGCCCGAGCACCTCGTTCTTCTGTGTCAGCCCGGTGCGACCCGGATCATCGTAAAACGGCTTGTAATGCACGCCTGGTTTCTCACCGGTCCATTCGGTCAACGGCCGGTCATCGTCTACCACCCGTCGAATCTCCGCCAACGCCTCGTCGCAGTAGGCGCGATCCAGCAGGCCCCGCCGCACGACGAAACCGTACTGTACATAGTGATCGGACCAATCCAGGCTTTCATCGATGGTAGATTGCATGGCCATACTCCCGATGTAACTCACGGCCCAATTCTAGTTGAAATCCCCGCCACCAGGCCAACCGTACCAGCCCGCCCGCGTTAATTTTTTCGATCAGTCATGTTGCGCCACTGCCGCACGTGCTTGTCCAACGGCTCGGGCCTGAACGGCTCGACCGCATTGAGTTGCAGCGACCATGTAACGTCGCGCTGGTCCCAGACAGCCAGCGACGCCGCGCCCAGCGCGGTGCCCTGTGAGTCGTGATTCACATAGCATCTTTCGCAATCACTCAATCCCGCCAGGAGCCGGCAAAACCAGGGGTTGTTGGCAAATCCACCGTCAATGATCAGATCACCGTCCATTTCGAGCATCTTTGCGCTGGTGGCAGTCATGATAGCGATGTAGAGCAAGGCCCGGGCGACAACCTGGCCGGGCTCACCTGGCTGTGGACCGGCAAACCCGCCCTTGCAGTGAAGATACGGGCCACCCGGCGTGAACGACGGCAACACGAAACTGTCGTTGTGGATGACCCACATGATGTCGTCCTCACTGACAGGCGTGTCACGATCGACGCCGTCAATCAGCATATCGTACTCGCGCCCACCCATGAAACGTGCGGTTGGCAGCGGCTCGCCCACCACGTTCACCATCGCCATCGTATCGCGGTCCTTGTCCAAACGATCCAACGGCAGGCGGGGGCTAAACAGCACCATCCACGTACCGGTCGATACGAGACTGAATGGCCGCGGATGATGGCGTAGATACAGGGCGTAGTTGCCGTTTGAGTCGTGAATGCCGGCATGGACCTGACACGATGATTCGAGCCCATACTCTGCGGCCAGTGCCGGCTGCACGGGACCCAATCGGTCGTATGCGTGGCGCATCGGTGGAAACAAGCGCTGCCAATCCATTGCCTCGACCAGTGTCGAGAATCTTCGCTGCGACACGTTCCACAAATGCGTGTGACACCCGATCGAGG
>CAUYYV010000242.1:0-5613 GCA_963577075.1 Phycisphaerae bacterium | reverse complement strand
CAATGAACCGATGCACGTCATCGGTGAACGTGCGCACACGGGTACGAAGGTTACGTTCAAGCCGGATCCGCATATTTTTCCCGATACGGAATTGCGATACGAGAGCCTCACCACCCGACTTCGCGAGTTGGCGTATCTCAACCCCGGGCTTAATGTCGCCGTTGAGGACGAGCGTACGGGTAAATCCCATTCTTTTAATTACCCAGACGGACTGGTTGCGTTCGTCAAGAGTCTGAACCGCGACAAGACAGCGATCCAGAATTCGCCGATCTACTTCAAGGTCGAGGATGACGAGGCGGACATGGTATGCGAGGTTGCCATTCAGTACAACGATTCATATAGTGAAACGTTGTTGTCGTTTGCCAACAATATTCACACGATCGAGGGGGGTACGCACCTGTCGGGTTTCAAGACGGCGTTGACGCGTACATTTAATAATTACGCCCGCAAGAACAACATCCTCAAGAACGATGCGCCTCCCAGCGGCGACGACGTGCGTGAGGGGTTGTCGGCGATCGTGTCGGTCAAGGTGCAGGAACCGCAGTTCGAGGGACAGACGAAGACCAAGTTGGGCAATGCCGAGGTCGAATCGCTCGTCAGCGCGGCGGTGGGGCAGCGGTTGTCGGCGTGGCTGGAGGAAAACCCCGGCGATGCACGTCGCATCTGCCTCAAGGGCATCATGGCCGCCCAGGCGCGCGAGGCGGCGCGCAAGGCGCGTGAGCTGACCCGACGCAAGGGGGCGCTCGACGGCGGTGGCCTGCCCGGCAAGCTCTACGACTGCACCTCCAAGAACATAGCCGACTCGGAGATATACCTTGTCGAGGGTGATTCGGCTGGCGGGTCGGCCAAGGGCGGCCGCGATTATCGCACCCAGGCCATCTTGCCGCTCAAGGGCAAGATCCTCAACGTTGAAAAGGCGCGGCTCGACAAGATACTCGGATTCGAGGAAATCCGTATCATCATCCAGGCGCTCAACTGCGGCATTGGCACCGACGATTTCGACCTTGAAAAACTGCGCTATGGTAAGGTCATCATTATGACCGACGCCGATGTGGATGGCTCTCATATCCGCACGCTCCTGCTGACGTTTTTCTTCCGCCAGATGCCCGACCTGATCAAGGAGGGGCGGGTTTACATCGCACAGCCGCCGCTTTACCAGGTGACGCGTAATCGCAAGATCGAGTACGTCCTCAATGAAAAGCGCATGCGTGAGATGCTGACCTCGCTCGGCCTAGATGGTGCGACGCTGGTCATCTACGATGACCAGCAAAACGAAGTGGGCCGGCTCGAAGGCGATCGGCTGGATCGGGCCTTTGACTTGCTCGTCCAACTCGACGAACTGGTCGCGGTCGTGCAGAGACGCGGCATCCTGTTTGACCGGTTGCTGGCGCTGCGCGCCCGGGACCCGCAGCAGCACGGCCGGTTGCCGCGCCTCCGGTTGCAGATACGCGGCCAGGATGATGTTTTTTTCTGGTCCGAGCAGCAGGAGGATGAGTATCGCGCCGAGCACAGCATCAAGAGCGTCGATCCGGAGATGGACAAGGTGATCGGCGAAAACGGTGGCGGATCCGGCGCCACCCGGCAGGAGTTGCACGAGGTCAAGGAAATCGATCGTTTGTTCGATAGGCTGGCCGAGTTCGGATTCAGTATTGACGACTATACGCTGTGCCGGAAAGAGTCTGCCAGCGGCGAGTTGTTGCCGACACGATTCGAGTTGACCGTGGCCGACTTGAAGGGCAATGTCCGTCATATTCCGATCGTGAATCTCGCGAGCATCATGCCCGTCATCCTGGACGCCGGCAAACACGACATCGAGATCAAGCGGTTCAAGGGTCTCGGCGAGATGGATGCCGAGCAGCTCTGGGAAACGACGATGGATCCGGCCAACCGCGTGCTCTTGCGTGTCACTTGGGATGACGCCGGCCAGGCCCAGCATCTTTTCACCATTCTCATGGGCGAAGAAGTCGAACCCCGCCGCCGCTATATTGAAGAGCACGCCCTCGAAGTTAAGAACCTCAATATTTAAGCCACACCGTTCAATCGCGATATTGCCACTGTCTGGCCGCGGGGCTTGCCTCGCTGCTGTCCGGTGGGGGTGATTCATGCCGAAGGCACGCATCGCGATTGCGAGTCTGTGGCCTGCCCAATCGGTCGATCAGATCATGGAGGTCCTGCGAGATGCCGGCGGCGCAAAGTAAAGATCGTCTGCACAGCGGGGACGTATCTGCCGGGTTGCGGTTATGGCCGGATGTGCTGGCCCCGCCCGATCCGCGTCTGATGGGGCGGGGCCGGTAGACTCGATCTACTTCGCCAGCGTCAACAAGGCAATGCGTGATCAGTGTTCGCGTACGAGCCTGATCGGCCGCGTGATCAGGTCGTCAAGCACCTACCACTTGGGCGAGGCGGTCTGCTCGTGGTCGACATTGACCCCGATCTGGCCACCCGCCGCTACGCCCTGCGGTGCCGACCGCGGCTGTATCTTTCCTGCTCCGTGCCCCTTGACTTACAATCCACCGGTCTTCACAGATTCAGGAGCCAGTCAATGCCCGCCCACATCACGCTGCGCATGCAATTCGGCCCCCATCAGGATCCCGAGGACATCGGGCGGCAACTGATCGATCTGGTCCGCACCGCAAAAATCGACGAGATCATGTTCTTTTACTTTGCCGAGGATCAAAATGACGGGCACGATACGCTTGATCGGATTCAGCTCTGGATCGACCGCTCGCGACCATATCGCAGGATGCTTGCCGACGAGGGCGTTCTGATCAGCCTCAACCCTTGGCACTCAATTCTGCACAACGACCGCGGCAGGTCACTCAAGCCGGGGCAGAACTGGCAGACGCTGGTCGACCCAGGGGGCGAGCCGTGTACCGTCTGCGTCTGCCCGCTCGACCCGAACTGGCAGGCATACTTCGCCAAGACGTTGGCCATGTATGCGGCCGAGGACTTTCGCATCATCTGGATCGACGACGATATCCGTTTTCATAATCACGGTGAGATGGAATGGGGCGGCTGCTTCTGCCCGCTGCACGTGGCCGAGTTCAATCGCCGTGCGGGCGTCGAAGCGACGCGGCAGCAGATCCTCGAAAAATGCCTGGCGCCGGGAGAGCCGCACCCATGGCGTGATCAGTGGCTGGACATGTGGGACGACACCCAACTCGAGTTGATCACGCAATGGCGAGATATCGTCGAAACCCGCGGCCACCGCCTGGGCTTGATGACCAGTTGCATGGAGATGCACGCCGCGGAAGGGCGGCGGTGGCCGAAGTGGTGGCGGGCGTTGTCGAGTGGCGATCAGCCGCCGGCCGTGCGTCCACATTTTTGGGGCTATGGCGATATGCCCGCCGACGCATTGTCAATGTCGATCGCCATGCTCGACCAAAACCGATCGGTCCAGCCGGACTCGGTCGATAACGGCCCAGAGGTCGAGTGTGCCCCGTACGGCCGATGGAACAAGAGTTTTCGCCAGATTCATGCGCAGATGGCGCTCGGGATCGTGCTTGGTGCGACGCATCTGAACGTCAGCCTGTTCGACCCGATGGGCAATCGCCCCGACGATGAGCCGCAGCGCGGTGGGTTCCTGAAAGGATCGCGGGCAACGATGGACTGGCTGGCCGAACTGTTTGACACGTCACTGGGCAGCGTCGGTATCGGGTTGCCGTGGTCGCAACAGATGGGTCGGACGATCCGTACGAGCAGGGGTGCATCGTGGAACGAGTTGGTTTGTCCGCTCGATGGCTGGGCATCGTGGCTGGGCGCGGTCGGGCAGGCGATTTCTCGTCGGCCCAGCAAGCACGTCAACGCACTGTACGGACCCGCGGTGTGGGCGTTCGATGATGACGACCTGCACCGCTATCTGTCATGCGGCTTGTTGCTGGATGCTACCGCCGCTTGCATTCTGATCGAACGCGGGTTTGGCTCGCTGATCGGCCTGAACAATCCCCGCCACGGCCGGATGCTGACGCAGCGTGATGTGCCATACTCCATCGAGCATTGTGTCGATGCCGCATTTGCCCTGCGCGAGGGCGCACAGATCTCGATCAACAAGCCGCGTATGGCGCCGCAAATTTTGCAGGCGGAGTTGACCGACGGCGCCCGCGCGGTCAGCGAAATTCGCGGGCCGACCCAGAACACGATCGGTCACGGTTTGGTTGTGTACAACAACGAGCTGGGCGGACGCGTTGCTGTCTACCCGTGGGACGCCTCCAACGGCGTGTTCATGACGGCCCAGCGCGCCGGGCAATTTGCAAAACTGATGAACTGGCTCGACCCGGCCAACACCCGCGGCCACGTCGAGTCCGCCGCCTGGGTCGTGCCCCAGTTTCTCACCGATGGCAAACAATGGCGTGGCGTGATCTGGTCCAGTTCCCACGACGACGTTGACCAACTCGATGTCCGTCTACCGGCCGGGATGCCGCGGCCGACATCCGTCGTTCACGTTGCTGCCGATTCGACCCGTCACGAGTTGGCGTTCGTCGATGGACACATTACGTTTGATGCACCACTGAGGTCTTGGGAATTCGTCGTCTTGTCATGATCCATTGCAACGGGTTTATACGACGGCTCATCGGCGGTGCAAAGGTCAGTGACTGCTTGTAGTCGTGCCGCTGCTGCCTGAGAGGAACAGTCGGAGGAAAGTTCTGCCTGCCCAATCTTCGCAAGATCAAGGACAATCTCCACCACGGCGCCCAGCCGGAGGCGAACGGCCTTGCCCAGTTCAACGAGATGGCTGACAGCAGGAAATCTGTACACGGCCCACTGGATCGCCATGCGTGTGAAGAGTAAGGACTCGGATGCATTAACATCACGCCGGTCCGGCGCGGGAGGGGTGGACGACACCGTGGCTGGGCGTGTATGGCGTTCTAGCGTTTGGAGAACTGGAAACGCTTGCGGGCTCCGGGTTGGCCGGGCTTCTTGCGTTCGACGCGACGGGGGTCGCGGCTGAGCATGCCCTTGTCACGAAGGGCTTCTTCGAGCGATGAGTCGTAGATCTTGAGCGCCCGGCTGACACCGAGGCGAATGGCGCCTGCTTGGCCGGTGGGTCCGCCGCCTTTGATGTTGACGAACACGTCGAGTTTGTCATGCGTGTTGGTCATTTTCAGCGGCTCGATGATGTCCTGGCGGTCGCGCATTTCGGTGAAGTATTTGTCAATCTCACGGCCGTTGATCTCAAATTTGCCCGCGCCCGGTCGGATTCGGACACGCGCGACCGCTGCCTTGCGCCGGCCGGTGCCCCACCAGTAGCCGTACTTCGGCTTGGTGGGCGGCTGCGGCTCGTTCTTCGCTGCCGCGTCAGCAGCGGGGTCGGGTAAAGTGGTGGTCTGCTCTTCTGCCATCATCGAGTTCCTGACGCCTGTCAGACGTTCATCGGCTGGGGCGACTGCGCCTGATGCGGGTGATCCGAGCCGCGGTAGACCTTCAGCTTGGATAGCTGCTGCCGAGCTAGGCGGTTCTTGGGCAGCATTCGGCGAACGGCCAACTCGATCAGCTTTTCCGGACGGTTTTCGATCATCCACTGGTAGCTGCGCTGTCGCTGGCCGCTGGGATAGCCGCTGTAGGTCTTGTAGAACTTGGACTCAGCCTTGCGGCCGGTCAGTCGGATTTTCTCGG
>CAUYYV010000241.1:0-5628 GCA_963577075.1 Phycisphaerae bacterium | reverse complement strand
CACGGCACAACTATCGGCGTCAAACTTCATCGTCGGATCGGTGTATCCGATTCGGCGCAAAGTCCGACGCACCGTATCTTCAACGTTATTGAGCGCCTCAATCGCCTTCGCGTTATGGACTGCCACCTCGCCGGCGACGACGACCAAGCCGGTGGTACACAAGGTTTCACAGGCGCAGCGGGCCTGGGGATCGGCCGCTAGCAGTGAGTCGAGCACGGCGTCGGAAATCTGGTCCGAAACCTTGTCGGGGTGGCCCATCGAAACCGATTCGCTGGTGAAGAGGTGCTTTTCGTTACCGTAGTTGGCAGCCATGCTTAAGTTGTTTTTTCAAAAGAAATTAGGATTAGGAGTGGCCAGTTACTCCACCACACGCAATCCACCTGTCGTCCTTGATCGGGCAGGCCGAAATACCGGTATACCTATACTCGCATTTGTACCATGAGCCGTCGCGATAGGCAACCGTCAAACCATGCCCGCCCGGCCCGGCACCAGTTTCCATCGCCTCAGCAGCGGCCCGATCGTCAGTCCCTGTACGCCAATCGAAAACACCACGACGACATAGGTCACGGCCAGGATTAAATCCCGCCAACCGGCTTCCGCAACGCCGGCACCTTTGGGAATCGATAGCGCCAGCGCCACCGAAATGCCGCCACGCAAACCGCCCCAGGTCAGCACCTTCACCGCATGGGGCGTAAACGTGCGAACGCGGCGCATCAACATGACCGGCAACCCCACGGCCAGCAACCGCGCCAGCAGCACCGCCGGAATCGCCAGCAATCCAGCCAGCAAAAAATCACCTGTCAAAGTCAAAACCATCACTTCCAGACCGATCAACACGAACAGCACGGCGTTGAGAATCTCGTCGACCAATTCCCAGAACGCATCGAGATGCTCACGCGTTTCATCACTCATCGCCATGGTGCGACCGTGATTGCCGATGAGCAGGCCGGCAACGACCATCGCGATCGGGCCCGACAGGTGCAGTCGATCACACAATGCGTAGCCCCCGGCCACCAGCGCCAACGATATCAGGACTTCCACCTGATAATTGTCCACCTGCTTGAGCATGCGATAAGCAATCACGCCGGCCACCAACCCGCACACGGCCCCACCGACCACCTCGAACAGAAAAAGCCAGAGCACGTCCAACAGGCCGGTGTCGACCGGCTGCGCCGTCCCGTGCACCACCGATCCCTGCGTGATCTTCATAATCGCCAGAAAGGCAACCACGCCCACGCCAGCGTTAAATAGTGACTCCCCGGTGACCTTGGTTTCAAGGGATTTGGGCACGCTCAGCCGCTTGAGGATAGCCAGCACCGCGATCGGATCCGTTGGCGAGATCAGCGCGCCAAAAAGCAGGCAGTAAATCCACGGCAGATCAAGGTTCAACAGCGTGTTGAAGATCACCCAGGACAAGCCGGCAACGATGAACGTCGACAGGACGACGCCAACCGTTGCCAGCAGTCCGATCACAGTCTTGTTGGCGAGCAGGTCATCCAGATTGATGTGCAGCGCACCAGCAAACAGCAGGAAGCCGAGCATCCCGTGCAGAAGCGCCTCGTTGAAGTCGATCGTATCGAGCACGCCGCGGGCATAATCAGTCACCGCCGGCGCCCGCCACCCCGCTGCGATCAGCGCCAGTGACAGCGCCAACGCCATCATCATCACCCCGATGGTTGTCGGCAGCTTCAGAAACCGGAAGTTGAAATAACTAAACAACGCTGCGAGTGTCAGGAGCAGGGCCACCGATTCAAAAATCGTCACCGACGCCAGCATCGTCTGTTGATCCGATTAACAACCCACGCAAGGAAACATGCCATGCACGATCGGCAAGTTTACCGGGCTGCAAACAAGACCACAATGAGCATCACGCGATGACGCCAACACGTCCGATATCTTCACGACCGATTCCGCTGCCCGGCCGCTCAGACCGAACCGATCGGCCCCGACCCTGGCTCAACACCCCCTGCCCAAGCAGGCGTAGCAACCCGCACGAAACCCACGAAACCCTAGCAATCCAACAGGCGCGCCGCTGCGCGACGGGCTTTTGTGGTATCGTGACACCAGCGGCGGCCCTCGCTGCCGAGAAGGAGGCGCCACACACATGACCGACTCCGACTACCGCATCGAGCGGGATTCAATGGGCGACATGCAGGTGCCCACCCACGCCCTCTGGGGTGCCAGCACGCAGCGCGCCGTCGAAAACTTCCCCATCGCCAAGCGTGGCATCCCCGTCGAAGTCGTTCACGCCTTCGGCCATCTCAAGGCCGCCTGCGCCGAGGTTAACCGGGACCTGGGCAAACTGCCCCCGGAATTGGCAACGCCGATTATCGAAGCGGCCAACGAAATCGCCCAAGGCAAACACGACGATCACTTCGTCGTCGATATTTACCAGACCGGCTCGGGCACATCGTCGAACATGAACGCCAACGAGGTAATCGCCAATCTCGCCAACAAAAAGATGGGCCACGGCATCGGTGCCAAGGGCCAGGAAGGCGCCATCCATCCCAACGACCATGTCAACATGGGCCAATCGAGCAACGATACGTTCCCGACGGCGATGTGCATCGCGGCGGGTGTGGCGTTGAAAAATGAGCTGCTGCCTGCGCTTGATCGGTTACAGGCTTCACTGGAAACAAAAGCCGCAGATTGGGATCGGATCGTCAAGATCGGCCGAACTCATTTGATGGATGCGACGCCGATTCGTGTTGGACAGGTCTTCGGCGGATATGCCGCACAAATCACACGAGCTTGTGCCGCGATCGACCAGGCATTGTTGGAAATATCTTACAACATGCCAATTGGGGGAACCGCCGTTGGGACAGGGATCAATACCCATCCCGAATTCGGTGAGCGTGCCTGCGCAGCTTTGACTAGAAAACTGGGCTGTACGTTTGAAGAAGCGAAGAATCACCCGGCCGCACAGGCAGCCAAAGACGATTTTGTGGGAGCCCACGGCAATTTGAAGAAAGTTGCCGTCTCTCTCTCCAAGATCGCCAACGACATCCGCTGGCTGGGATCGGGGCCGCGCTGTGGGATCTTCGAACTGATGCTGCCGTCCACGCAGCCTGGTTCATCGATCATGCCCGGCAAGGTCAACCCGGTCATGTGCGAATCGGTGATACAGGTTTGCTGCCGCGTTCTCGGCAACGACGCCGTCGTCACCACCGCGGGGTTCGGTGGCGTCGGGTCGATCTTCGAACTCAACGTCGCCATGCCGGTCATGATTGACGCCTTTCTCGAATCGGTGAACCTTTTGACCAACGTCGTGAACGTGTTCATCGATAAACTGCTGATCGATCTCAAGGTCAACGCCAAACGCTGCGAAGAGCTGATCGATCAGTCCCTGATGATGGTCACCAGCCTCGCCCCGCAGCTCGGCTACGACAACGCCGCCAAGCTCGCCAAGCAGGCATTCGACGAGGACAAGACTATCCGGCAACTCGTGCGCGAGCAGAATCTGATCGACGACACCACGGTCGATGCACTACTCGCCCCTGATGCGATGACCCGGCCCGGATGACCGTCCTGGTTACAACAAGCAAGATGTCATGACCAGGCATATCAGAATCACGATGTATACATCCACCCGCTCCGTGGCAGCGATGGCGTTGACCGACCCAACCCCCACCACCGTTCGGGGCATCGTGGTGCAGATTAATTTCCAACTGCCGCTCGACATGGGGCCAGATGACAAACCCGGAGCAATGAAATGACGACCCTTCGCATCGGCTTGGCCCAGTGTAAGCAGACCCCTGACTTTGACGCCAACGCCAAGACGATCTTT
Source organism: Phycisphaerae bacterium (assembly GCA_963577075.1). Classification (GTDB taxonomy): domain Bacteria; phylum Planctomycetota; class Phycisphaerae; order Phycisphaerales; family Phycisphaeraceae; genus CAUYYV01. The sequence continues at coordinate 1,841 of CAUYYV010000241.1, read as the reverse complement.
CGCTGGCTTGACGAGGCCGCGGAGCAGCAGGTGCAGATTCTCTGCTTTCCCGAGACGCAGACGGTGGGATATCGCGTGGATGTCACGGCAACCGATGCGCCGGTTCCGGTCGAACAGTTGCACGATCTACATCGACGCGTCGCCGAACGCTGCGGCCAGTTGGGCATCGCATGCATTCTCGGCACCGAGATGCCGGCCGAGGACGATCCGCATCACGGCCAGCCCTACAACTCGGCGGTGATCATCTCTGGCAAAGGCAAAATGCTCGGCGCCCATCACAAGTCGAAGCTGACGCCGCTGGACGCGGTGGCATACGCAGCGCCCGACGACGACCACAACCCGTTTACTTTCGACCTGCTCGGCGTAAAGGTCGGTGTCGTGATCTGCTTCGAGGGCTTTCGGTTCCCACAAATGGTGCGGCGATGCGTCGCCGAGGGTGCGCAGATCGTCTTTCAACCGCAGAACAACACCACCCGGCCCAATGCCTGGAAAATTCCGATTCATCATGCCATGATCGTCACCCGCGCCGCGGAGAACACGATCTGGTTTGCCTCGTGCAACTGCTGCCACGTGCCCCACCAGAACTGCCGATCGATGATCGTAGCCCCGAACGGCCGGATCCACGCCCACGCCGACCTACGCGTCGAGCAGCTGGTTGTCGCCGATGTGGATACTGATCTGGCCACCCGCGCCATGTTCAATTACGATATTGACGGATGTGCCGCCGTGCTGTTCGCCGATTCGGTATTACCCGAAGAATACACCGACGCGCATCGGAAACAGTAACCGACACGACGCTCCGATCATGAAAGGATCCTGCCCATGCGACACAATACCATGACGGTTGCGGTGCTCGTTGCGGCACTGATGATCACGGGATGCTCGTCGATCCGCACCATCTGGGAGGCGGCCCGCAACGGCAAGCTGAAAACCGTCAAGAAGCTGATCGCGCAAGACCCGTCGCTGGTCGACAAGCCTCATGTCGATGCGATCGAGATGGACAAGGGCAATAAGTGGACGCCGCTTCGTTACGCGGTTGAGGAACGCCACTATAAAATCGCTCAATACCTTATCGATCACGGCGCCGATCCGCTCAAGGCGGCGGGCAGCAATCACACGCCTTACCATGTGTCACGCGCGGACCGAAGGATGGAGCGCATCCTGGCCAACGCGATCATCAAGTCCGGACGACCGCTGCCGTAATGAACCGATGCAGGTGATCACCGCTAATGACCACAGAGAACCGTCATGACGTCATCGTGATCGGCGGCGGGCACGCCGGCGTGGAAGCGGCGTGGGCAGCCGCCAACTGCGACGCGCACGTGGCACTGATCACCATGGATGCGTCGAAGATCGGCACCATGAGTTGCAACCCGGCGATCGGAGGATTGGCCAAGGGGCAGATCGTCCGCGAGATTGACGCGTTGGGCGGAATAATGGGCCGCGCCGCCGACGCAACCGGCATTCAGTTTCGCATCCTCAATGCATCCAAGGGACCGGCCGTGCAGGGTCCACGCTGTCAGTCGGACAAGTACCGCTATGCGCAGCAGGTACAGCGACTGCTGGCAACGCGCGATAACGTTGAGGTGATAGAAGCGATCATTGAGGATTTCATCGTTGAAAATGATCGATGTCGAGGCGTCGTTTTTGCACATGCCGGCGCCACCCGCTTAAGCGGGCAGCGGCCCCAACTACGCGCCGCCGCCGTCGTGCTCACCACCGGAACGTTCATGCGCGGCCTCATGCACACCGGCCCGCAAAAAGTCGAGGGTGGTCGCATCGACGAGGGCGCCGCCGTCGATATCAGCAGTGCCCTGAGCATGCTCGGCTTTGAGCTTGGC
>CAUYYV010000240.1:0-5636 GCA_963577075.1 Phycisphaerae bacterium | reverse complement strand
GACGCATAACAAATGGTTGCTCACCGGAAGCTTCTTGAGCACCGGCGGCGATCCCGACGCAGCCAGTTGCGTCGGCTGCGGCGGGCTCCACGTCTCGCCGTGGTCGTACGACCATGACTCGTAGATGCGCCCCAGCAGGTTGCGCATGAACATCAGCAGCGTACCCGGCTCTACTTCTGCCACGCTCGGCTCGAACACACCGTGGAACGCACCGTCATCGGTATAGATCACCAGTTCACCCCGACTGGGCTGCCAGGTGTCTCCGTTGTCATCGCTGTAGAGCACATAGCAGATGCCGATGGTGGCCTCGTGGCAGTGTGCCCCGGTGGCCACCCATTCACCGTCGAGGTACCCGCCGGTGATGATCCGCTCGTCCGGCGGCGGCTTGCCCCAACCGTACTGCGCATAGACCGGCAGGATCAGCCTGCCGGAACTGATGCGCAACAGCGCGTTCTGGAATGGATACGCCCGCCGTCCCGCATCGGTGATCAACTCTCCGTCTGACCATGTCTTGCCCATATCCTCCGACCTCAGGAACGCTATGTAATGCTCGTTGTAAAAGACCCCGGACGTTTCCCGCTTGCGCAACTCGACCGCACCGATCACGCCGTCAGCCAGCTCGACCAGGTTCATCAGCTTGGGCAGGCTGCCGTCTGCATACCGTCCCTCGTAAGGCTCGCACCAGGTGATGCCGTCGTCGTCGCTGTAGCCCACGCCGGCACCGCTGGACGCCAGCACCCGCCCGCTGCTGAGCACAATGCAAGCACCCCGCGCCAGCCCGAACGGCTGATGACAGGCCAACATCAATTCGGGGTTGCTCATCGGTACGTTGTTCATGATATTTTCCTATCTGGTAACCCGCGTCCGTTATCCGCTCGCCAATGATCACCGACGAGTCGCGTTTCCCGGCCAGCCATCGAAGACGAACTTGCCGTCGCGACTGATAACTTCACCATCGACGGTGATGGTGCCGCCGGTGCGAAGGTCACAGACCATATCCCAGTGCAGGCCCGACTCGTTATCGTTGCCGGTTTCGGGATAACCGGCCCCGACGGCGGCGTGAAAGGTGCCCCCGATTTTTTCGTCGAACAACAGGTTCTTCGTGTACTGTTGAATCTGGTAATTGGTGCCGATAGCGATCTCACCGAGGTTGCGCCCCCCCTCGTCCTGGTCGAGCATGGCGATCAGGTACTGCTGATTCTTGGAGGCCTTGGCATCGACGACCCGCCCCTTCTCGAAGGTCAACTCGATGTCGGGCACCTCGCGACCCTGATAGACAGCCGGGAACGAGTACCGTACGACGCCGTTGACGCCACCGTCGTCGGCTTTGAGGTTCGGTCCGGTGAACACCTCGCCGTCGGGAAAGTTTTCGTGGCCGCAACAGTTGATCCACGTCATGCCTTCAACGGTGACGTTCAGATCCGTGCCGTTGTCTGCCTGGAACCGGATCCGCTTCTTACCCTGAAGGTAATCGACGACCTGTTGCTGGCAGATTTCGATCTCACGCCAGACCGCGACGGGATCAGCGGCGTCGAGGTGCCCGGCATCGAGCACGAACTTCTCGTACTGCCCCAGGCTCATCTCCGCGTCCTGTGCCGAGGCATGGGTCGGGAAAAGCGTACCGCACCAGCGTAATTCCCTGGTCTTGGCGCGTTGCATGAAAGTGGACATGATCGGCTTGCGTGCGGCCGACGTCATGCCCTGACGCTTCGGATCGACCCGGGTCAATGCCCTGGTGTTCGTCTCGGCCCAGAGGCTGATCGATACGTCGATCGTCTCGATCTCGTGCATGGCGATCGGGCTGACGTACTGGAGCTGCGCCTCGTCGGCCAGCTCGAAGAAAAGATCCTGCGCATCGGCCGGCGCCGCCTTGATATAGGGGTGCGCCCCGGCGCGCAGGGCGTGCTCGTAGATGGCCGTCAACAGCGGCATGCCGACCGCATCGCCGGAGATACGCACGAGTTGGCCGGGCTGTACATCGGTCGAGTATTCGACGAGCACCTTGGCCAGTTTGTCCAGACGCGGATCTCGCAATGAAGTCCTCCCGAGTCGGGCCTCATTGTAGGGATGGCAGCGTGACCCACAAGGTTGTTGCCTGTCGGACCCGGACGGGCTAGGGTTATCAGGAGTGTTTGCGAAGGAAACCGGGCGTGTGGACATGATCATTCGAGGCCCAGCCAATGACGGGTAACCGACCACCCGAAAACAGGTTGGACCCGGACGGCGCCGCGGTGGTTCGGTCGTCCGGGTCGACGCACAATTCACAACCACCGCCTGTCGAATCGACGTCGTCGGATGGTTCGTTCGGCGTCAATCTCGAGCCGGTATTGCTGCGTGCGTGTCACGGTCGGCTCTCGAACGTCACTTGGTTCCGCACGGACTGGCAGCGTGGCGGCGCGTTGACCGGGTATGCCACGTTCCGCGACGACGGCGGCGACGATCGGCCGGCCGTGGTGAAGTTGCCCATCCCCCCGATCGAGCGGCTGTGGCTTTCACGATTGCAGGACGCCAACGGCGTCGTGCCCGTCTTGTACGCCCACGGCGACGCGCTCAACGGGTACGACATGGCATGGGTGGTCATGGAGCGGTTGGCACACGGGCCACTGGGTTCGGCGTGGGGCGGCCGGGAGTTCGATCTGCTGACCGATGCGGCCGGCCGGTTCTACCAGGCCGCCACCGAGTTTCCAGTCGATCAGCCGCCCCCGCAGCGGAACTGGCAGCAGGTATTCGAGTTGTCGCGTAAGAACGTCAAGCGTCACGGCCTGCGGCAGGAACAGCGGTGGACCAAGGCCCTGAAGCAGTCGCACCGCAAGCTTAAGCAGTGGCAGCGCATATGGGATGACCGCAACGTCGATCACTGGTGCCACGGCGACCTTCACCTGGGCAACGCGATGACACGTCACCCGGCGCCCCAGGGACCCGCACTGCTTCTGGATTTTGCCCTGACGCACCCGGGCCACTGGCTCGAAGACGCGGTGTACTTCGAGCATCTTTATTGGTCGAGGCGCGACGCGCTCGGATCGCGGCGTTTGTGCCGACAGATCGCGCACGAGCGCAAACGGTTGGGGTTGGCGGTGGACAAGGACTGGCCGCGCCTGGCAGAGGTGAAGCGGGCACTGTTGGCAATGAGCACGCCCGCGATGCTGCACCTCGACGGCGACCCGCGCCACGTTGAGGCGGCCCTACACGTGCTCGAGGCGGAGGGAGGGTCGAGATAACCGGTGCTACAATACAGCAGTCCCATCCACATGGAGAGGACTAATGGCACGATTCGCGGTTTTGAGAATAGTTGCACTGGCCTTGGTTGTTGGGTCAGTGACGGCTGGCCCGGTTCAGGCGTCGGTGATCACCACTGGCGATGTCGACCCAGGTGGTGCCGCCACACAGCCGGATCCGTGGTTGATTGTGGGTAACTTGAGAGTTGGTGACTCTGGCAACGGCACACTGAACGTCAAGGCGGGGAGATGGTAGCCAAATACAATGGGTTTCATTGGTCGCTTTGCCAGCTCAACAGGCGTTGCAACTGTCACCGACTCCGGTTCGCAATGGAATAATTCGGGCCTCCTGTCTGTGGGCCATGAGGGCGACGTGGATTTAGCGCAGGTGAAAATGCGGTTCGGCGATCGCGTCTGCCTTCGCGGCAATTTTGATTCCGAAGGCGATGCCGAGCACGGCACGCCCGAGCAGGTTGACGAGGCGGTGCGCGATCTGATCATGACGGCGGCACCCGGCGGTCGTTACATACTTGCCTGCAGCGACACCATCACGGCCGACTGGCCCGAGCCGAACATCCGCGCGTTCTTCAACGCCGCGCGGAAGTACGGCGACTACGAACATCTCGGCGTAGCGTAAGCAAGATTGCACACGGAGGTTGTCCATGAAGATTCAAGCCATCCGGTCCACGCCCGTTCGCATTGGTTTTACCGAGCCGGAGATCTGGTCACAGGGCCAACGCGTCGCGGTGACATGTGTCATCGTCGAAGTGGAAACCGACAAGGGCATCGTCGGGATCGGTGAATCCGTGCCGGCGCCCGACCCGTACGTGACCATCGCCGCGATCGATATGGTCGCCAAACGACTGATCGGCGAGGACCCTCGCCGGATCAATCAACTGTGGCTGAACGTGCAATATCTTGACGGGTGGTGCAATTTTCCTTACACGGGCAACGGCGCCCTAGCGGGCGTGGAGATCGCCTGCTGGGACATTGCCGGCAAAGCATTTGACGCGCCCGTCCACGACATGTTCGGTGGCTCCATACGAAGCCGTGTGCCGATCATGGGGTTTGTCCAGCACACCAACTCCGACCAGATTGAGCAAGACGCCAAAAAGATGGTCGCGCAGGGTTACACGACACTGTACACGAAGGTCGGCATGGACATGCAGCGTGACCTGGCAGCCATCGAGGCGCTGCGCCGCGGCGGTGGGCCCGGCGTGGAGATACGCGTAGACCCCAACGAGTCGTGGACACCCGGCCACGCGTTGCGCATGGCACACGCGATGCAGCACCTGAACGTGCAATACATCGAGCAGCCGCTGCGCATGCGCACGATCCACGAACTGGCGGCCTTGCGACAGCGCAGCCCCGTACCGATCGGTGCGAACCAGGCCAGTTGGCTCAATTGGGACATTCTCGACATCATTCGCGAGCGAGCCGCGGACGTGATTATGACCGACCCGTGGCAGGCCGGCGGCCTGGGCAACTTCCAACGCGCCGCGGCGATCTGTGAGACGGCGTGCCTGCCGCTGGTCTTCCACAGTTTCGCGCCGCTGTCGATCGCCACCCGCGCCGCCATGACGGTGCTCTGCTCCAGCTCGGCGTGCATCTACGCCAACCAGACGTACAACCACATGATGGCCGACGACGTCGTCACCGATCCTGTGAAGATTATTGACGGGCACATCGCCGTCAGCGACAAACCGGGACTGGGCGTTGAACTCGATCACGACAAGGTTGCCCGGTATCACGAAGACTTCAAACGGAGCGGTTTTGCCAGCCCGTACGGCAATGTGGATCAGTCCAAGTCGCAAACGTTCTTCATTCCGAATCAGTGATTTCCTGATGGGATGGCAAAACAAGACGACGCGGGTGATTCTTGCCTTTGATTTGGGCGTTTCGTTTGCAAACTCAGGTGAGCGCGTCGTCGCGGATCTTCAACATCACCCATGAGCTGCGCAGCTCATGGGCCTTCTCCTGGTTGGGCCACTTAAGGGGATGCGTGATAAGACCTCGGTCGCCGGCGCGCCACACGGCGCTGGCTGTGAGGCGTTGCGCGATGCGCCGCATCTGACCTTGGCAGTCCTCAAGATCAACGTCGACATTTTCCAGATTGAGCACGGTCACGTCCGCCTCGCGGCCCACCTCCAGGGTACCGATGCGATCTTCCCAGCCGATCGCCTGCGCCGCGGACCAGGTCGAGGCCCTGACCACCTCCTTCAGCGGCATGCCCAGGTGGAGCAATCGCGTCATCACAGTCGGCATGTCGTAGCCGGGTCCTTCACAGGTCAGGCTGTGCATATCAGTGCTGATGACATCGGGCCAGAATCCCTCCGCCGCGCAGATCTCGCCGACCGTCCAGTTAAAGGCACCGGTACCGTGGCCGATATCGAAGAGCACACCGCGCTGCCGCGATTCGAG
>CAUYYV010000239.1:0-5639 GCA_963577075.1 Phycisphaerae bacterium | reverse complement strand
CGCACCGATGATTACCCTTCCAACTTCTCTACCAACTCGCTGGCATGCTGCTGCAGCCAGCGTACCTTGCGCTCGACCATGCGCAGAAACCCCGCACCCTCCATTCGCGCGAACGAGCCGGTATTGGCCACGGGAATTGCGCTCTCGGCGATCAGGGCCTCGATCATCAGCCACGGCACGCTTTGCACCTCGGCTTTGGACAACACGCAGTCGGGCACAGATTCGTAGGTGAGTATGAACCGCTTGTATCGCGACAGGTCGAGGTATTCGGGCCACTGGACCGGGTCGTTACCGCCGCCGATGATGGAAAACTGAAGCGCCCCGTTGGCGATGTCGATGATCTTCTGCTGGATGCGGGACGAGTCATAATCAATCACGGCCACGACGCGCGCGCCGTGGAAGAGCATATTGCCCGGGTGCCAGTCGCAATGAACGATTTGATGTGGCCAATCAGACAGTCCCAGCTCGTTGACGCGTAAAGCCGCCTCGTCGTAGCTGGTGTGCAGAAATGCCAACAGGTCGGCGACCTGTTCGTGGTGCGGGTCGACCTCGGCCAATCGGCGTGGTATCGCGTCCATGGATTGCACCACGACGCGAGCAGCATGATATGAACCGATCGACGGATCATATTCCGGTTGATACTCACGCAACAGCTTGTGAAACAACGCGAGCATTCTGCCCGCCTCAGTCGTGGCCTCTAGTGAGTTGTCGTAGCTGGTACCCTTAACGTAATCGAACAGCTCATAGATTGAGCCGTTCCATTGCAACATCGAGTTGTTGTCCTGCCTCGTGCCGATCAGATGCGCGATGGGAAACTGCTTGGTCGCCAGGTAGAGTTGGATTTGATGTGAGAATGCGACCTTGAACGGGTCGTCCCGGCCGATAGCACGGCGCTTGAGCATGTAGGTGCCTCGGTCGCAGTGCACGATCAGCTTGGGCGCACGGCGCGAGCCGCGTGGGAACTGTTGGATTGAATCGATGACGCCGACGTCGTAGTGGCTGAGCACGATGGCCAACTCGTCGGTGGTGAACACCTCACGGTCGCCACGCGAACCGGTGGCCAGCGCCGTAGATGGCGCGGCGCCGCCCGACGAGATGGAAGGGCTGTCGGAGCTGCGGACTCGACCGGGTTGTCGCGAAGCAGCGTTCATGATTCGTCGTGGCGTTGATCAGCGGGGCCGAGCAGGTTTGGGTCGGTTTCACGCTGCGGGGCATCGCTCACAGGTCATTCTATGTTCTGAACCTGCTCCTTGATCCGGTCGATCGCGCCCTTGACCTCGACGATGGCGTGGCTGATTCGGGCATCGTTGGATTTGCTGGCGATGGTATTGGCTTCGCGGAGCAATTCCTGGGCGACGAAATCAAGTGTACGCCCAGCGGGCTCACCGTCGCGGGTATCGACAATCTGCGCAAATTGATCCAGGTGCGCGGCGAGGCGGGTGATTTCCTCGCTGATATCGGATCGCTCGGCGAAGATGGCCACCTCGCGGATCAGTTCCTGCTCGCTGACCTTGAGCTGTGCCCGGGCCAGCAATTCATCAATCCGCGCCCGCAACCGTTGATGGTACTCCTCGACAACCTGCGGTGATCGCTCGCCGATCCGTTTCATCTTGTCCAGAATAAGACGGCGTTGACCAGCCAAATCATCGGCGATCGATCGGCCCTCTGCAATGCGCATTGCTGACATCGCGTTGCATGCTGCTTTCGTCAGTTCTATCAATACCGGCCTCGCCTGTTGTAGCAATGACCGCTCGTCCTCCGCGGCTACAAGCACGCCAGGCAGACTCAGAAGCGCTGCCAGGTCGATTTGCATCGAATGGTTCTGTTCGCCAACTTTCGATTGAATGGTCTCAAGGTGATCAATGTAGCCGATCAGGGTCGCATCGTTGATGTGGTGTGCGGTCCCAGTTTGAGGCATCTTAATCTTGGCCGTCAGAACCAGTGAGCCGCGGCTGATCTTTTGGCGTAGCGTGGCCTCGAGTTCGGCCTCGAGTCCCGTCAACTCGTCGGGCAGGCGAAAAGTAACCTTGAAATATTTGTTGTTGAGACTGCGCAACTCGACGGCGTACTCGATGCCGTCAATCTGCTTGGACGCGTCACCGAAGCCGGTCATCGATCGGATCAACGGTGGTCTCCATTGCATGACATGCGGTTAACCCTCGTCCGGTGGCGCGGTTGCTTTCCGCAATGACGGGCTTTGATCGTCGTCGGACGGCGTTGTGCTGGCCGGTTGAGATGCCGGCGTCACAACCTGCGTGGCGGGGGTATTGGCACCGTCGATCGTCCATTTCAGTGCAATCGCCAGCAGGATAAACCCGACAAAGAAAGCCACGGTTACCCATGTGAGCATTTCACCCGTTTTTGATCCGAACGCGGATTGCGCGTTGCCACCGCCCCCGCCGAACGCTCCGCTCAACCCGCCACCGCGTGGTTTCTGTGCCAGGATTAGCAACATCATCAGAATACACACGATGGCAAATAGAAAGCCCAATACAAAAACGGCGGCACTGACTGCTGCGGTGATCAGGGGCATCATGATCCGATTCCTGTTGGCGGTGCGCTACGGGCGCACTCCTATGGCATATTATCCGGTCGCGGACTCGACGATGGCCAGAAAATCATTGGTGCTCAACGATGCTCCGCCCACGAGGAAGCCGTCGATATCCGGTTGGGCGATCAGGTCAGCCGCGTTGTCGGGTTTGACCGACCCGCCGTACTGGATGCGAGTGGACTGGGCGGGGTCGTCGCCCCACATCGCCGTTAGTGTCTTGCGGATCACAACGTGCGCCTCCTGAGCGTCCTGTGGTTTGGCTGTCTTGCCCGTGCCGATGGCCCACACCGGCTCGTATGCGAGGGTAACCTGTGGCATCTGCTCGCGACGGACACCAGCTAAACCATAACAGGTTTGCGCGGCAATGATGTTATTCGTCTGCTTCATCTCCCGCTGCTTGAGTGTCTCACCGACGCACAGGACTACCTCAAGCCCCGTCTCGATCGCTGCGCACAACTTGTCGTTGATCAGCACGTCGGATTCGCCCAGCACATGCCGACGCTCGCTATGTCCAACCAGCACGACGCCGACGCCCACGTCCCGCAACATCGACAGGCTCACCTCGCCGGTGAAGGCACCGTTGGGTTGATGGTAACAATCCTGTGCGCCCAACTTGACGGGTGAGTCGGACACGACCCGGTCGACGTGCGTCAGATACGGGAAAGCGGGGAAGATCGCCACGTCGATGTTTTTTGCCGTGGCGGCGGATTCAACGACCGCCCCGGCCAATGCCGTCGCGTCGGTTGCATGCAGATTCATTTTCCAGTTGCCACCGACGTAGGGTCTACGCATCGCCATGGATTACGACTTTCTTCTGCCGGAAAATCATCGCAGTCCGTTACTATAGCAGAATTCGGTTGAGGACGGTTGTCGCCGGCTATGATCCGGAAAACGACGACCCCGTCAGCATCGGGAGCATCTATGCTGCCAAAAGGGCTTGGGCGTTGCGGTCGATCAGCCCGGCGGCCAACTCTTGAGCACACCGGCTAAGCAGTGCGTCGGACGTGTGCTGCTCGGCGTCGAGACACCGCTGGCCATCAGGTGACAGTACGCACGCCCGCATGCGAAACGCCACGGTGCCATCGGCCTCCATTGGCTCGCAGAGCGCCGCGATAGGCGAGTGACAATCACCACCCAGTTGCGCAACGATGCTTCGTTCTGCATGGACAGCGGCGGAGGTGGTAGGATCGTTCAAGGGCAGACACCGACGGATTGTGACGTGGTCCTTGGCGCGGCACTGCACGGCCAATGCGCCCTGACCGGCAGCGGGCAAAACCAGCGATGGGTCAATCCGGTGCATTGCGTGTTGCGAAAGCCCACAGCGGATGAGTCCGGCCGCCGCCAGCAGTGTCGCGTCGTATGCCCGATCGTCGAGTACCCTGCGCAGTCGCATCGGTACATTGCCGCGAAGCGGCTGGAGGTGTAGATCGCTGCGTAATCGTAGAAGTTGCGCGCCGCGGCGGGGGCTGGCGGTGCCCACAGTAGCGCCGTGGGGCAACTGATCGATCGACGTCGCACCGTTCCAGGCCACGAGACAGTCGCGATGATCGGCGCGACGGGGCACGGCCGCGATCACCAACCCTTCGGTCTGCTCACGCATGGGTACGTCCTTGAGGCTGTGCACGGCGATGTCAGCCTGCTCGGCGAGTAGCGATCGCTCCACCGCGTGGACGAACAGGCCCTTGCCGCCGCTGTCGGCCAGCGGTGCGTCGGCGAGACGGTCGCCTTCCGATTCGATCCAGCGGTATTCAACTCGCACATGCGTGTGCAATCGCCCCAAGACCTCGCCTATCATCTGTGCCTGTCTTCGCGCCAACTCGCTGCGGCGTGAGGCAATGACAATCGGCCGTTTGCTCTTTCGCAATTGAACACTCCTTCTTCCGCCCCTACTATAACGTCTTTACCGGCCACCATGGGCAACTGAGTGGCCGATTCCGATCAGGGGAGCACGATCCGTATGGCAGCAGTGCAGACGGTGGCGTTAACAGGGGCGAGCGGCTTTGTCGGTGGCCATGTGCTGGGGCAATTGCTGGCGGCCGGGTATCAGGTGCGCGCCCTGGTCCGCCGCCCGTCTCGATTCAAGCCGAAGGAGGCTGACGCGAAGTTGACCGTGATCGAGGGAGGGTTGTTCGACGGCAGGGCCTTGGCGCGTCTGGTCGAGGGCGCTGACGTGATTATCCACTTGGTGGGTATCATCATGGAGTTGCCCGCGCGGGGCCAGACGTTCGGCCGCATCCACGTCGAGGGCACGCAGCGTGTTATCGACGCGGCCAGGGAGGCCAATGTGAAACGATGCGTGCACATGTCGGCGCTGGGTACGCGACCTAACGGCGCCAGCAACTACCACCGTACCAAGTGGCAGGCCGAGTGCGCCGTGCGCGACAGCGGCATGGCGTGTACGATTTTCAGGCCGTCGATCATTCACGGGCCCGATGGCGAGTTCATGCAACTGGTCAAGGGATTCTGGTGCAACAGGTTCCCGCCATTTGTGCCGTATTTCAGCGCCGAGTCCGGGTTGACCGACTGGATCGCGATCAAGTCGGCATTGCTATGGCCACTACCGTCTTTGGCCAAACGTTACGACATCGGGCGGTACGTCAGCAAGGCCTCGGCCGGCCGGTTGCAACCGGTGTGGGTTGGCGATGTGGCGCGTTGCCTCGTCACGGCACTCGAATGCGAGCAGACGATCGGCGAGACTTATCCGATGGGTGGCCCGGACGTGTTCACATGGCCGCAGCTATTCCAGGCCTGTCGCCGCCATTTTTCAGCGATGCGCAACAAGAAGATCGTCGCCATTCCCGTCTGGTATGCCAAAATGATTGCCGGCATGCCCGGCGTGCCTTTCAACAAGGGTCAGGTCATTATGAGCCAGGAGGATTCGATCTGTAACGTTGCCAAGGTACAGAATGATTTCGGTTGCGAACTGGCACCGTTCGAGGCGACTCTGGCCAACTATGCGGCGCAGATTCAATGAACGCGGGTTGGCGCGGTGCGTTGCTGCGGGTCCGCTGACATGTTCACTTGGGAAGTCATGACATGAGCGAAACCAGATCGACTGCTGGCACAGGCACAAAGAGTCATCCCATGG
>CAUYYV010000238.1:0-5663 GCA_963577075.1 Phycisphaerae bacterium | reverse complement strand
GGCGTCAAGGGCCGGATTATCAGCCTGTCGTCGAAGAACGGCTTCGTCGCCGAGGCGGGCTTGGCGCACTACAACGCATCGAAAGGCGCGCTTGAACTTCTGACACAGTCGCTGGCGATCGAGCTGGGCGAGCACGGTATCACGGTCAATACCATTGCGCCGGGCGTGATCGAGACGGAAATCATCGGCGAGTTCGATATCGATTTCGAGAAGTTCATGCCCTATTACAGCGAGCACATCCCGCTGGAGGGCAAGTGGGGCGGCGTCGAGGACTGCGTCGGCATCGCCGTCATGCTCGCCGCGCCCGCCGGCGCGTACATCACGGGCCAGCACATCATCAACGACGGCGGCGTCCTTGCCGAGCAATTGCCGCGCATGCAGTTCATGTCCAAATATGAGAACACGATAAAAAAATAGTCCCCCGTTTAGCGACGTGGCTTGTCGCGTGCATCAGTGGATTCGATCGGCTGATTGTGGAAAAAATGAAGGAACTTTTCTCATGAAGAACGAAGCGCGGTTCAAACATTCCCAGCTTGACGAAAAGGACGGGCGGCAGCGTCCCGTGTTCGAGTTTGCCGCGGGCGACACACGTTACACGGAGACGTTCGAGCACGGCCGACTGGTCTGCCAAGGGTGGGGTGCCGATGGTCAAAGTCCGCAGGTCGCGGCGCACGGCTTCTGGCGGGATCATCCTGCCGACAGCTTCCAGCTGATCCTCGACGGGCACGACACTCGCAGGGGGTGGGCGCTGCAGCGTGTCGACACCGTTGATGACACGCACAGCGTCATTCACCTCGACCACGAGCAGTTGTTGGTGGCGGTCGCGGTTCACACGCGTGTCGATTCGCTGGGCGTGCTGGCGCGCTGGCTGGAGATTGAGAACCGCGGCGACCAAGCGATGAGCATCACGCACGCGGCAAGCTGGTCGGGCCTGCTGTATCGCGATCTGCCGGAGCCGAACATTGAGCAGGGCATTTCTCAGTTCGAAATCGGCCGGTACCTGCACCACAACTGGGCGATGGAGGGGCGGTTCGCGTGGGAGTCGATGCCGTTCGGCGCGATGGCGCTTGAGGCCAACCGCGGCACATCCGGCTGGGGCGGCCCGCCGATGTTCATGCTGCGCCGCCGCGGCTTGAACGAGATATTCATCGGCGCCCTTGGCTGGTCATCGAACTGGCGAATATCGCTGACGTACGATCCGTACCCGCACTTTGCGTGCCTCAGCTTTGCCGCCGGTCCGTCGGGTCCGCCGCCGCTGCGCGTGTTGGTCCCCGGCGAAAAGACGGCCACGCCGCGCATGCACATCTGCTTCACGAAGGGCGATCTCGATCACGCCGTCGGGAAGTTTCACAGCTATGAGCGCCGCAGCGTGATGCCGTCGAGTCCTCTCGAATTGTCTCCGCCCGTGACGTACAACGGCTGGGGCGATTTTAAGAAGCACCCGCACGAGGACGCCGTGCTCGCGACGATCGATGTGGCGGGCAAGCTCGGCGCTGAGATGTTCGTACTCGACGCCGGCTGGTTCGGCCGGGTCGAGGGCAGCTACGTCTCCTCGTGCGGCGACTGGACGCCGGGCGCCTGGATTCCCAGCGGGATCGAGGTGATCTCCCAGCGCGTGCACGAGCTGGGCATGAAGTTCGGCCTGTGGGTCGCCTTTCCACTTGTTGGCTCGAAGAGCAAGCTGTTCGAGGACCATCCGGACTGGGTCATCGAGGTCGAAAACCGTTCGAACAAGGCCAAGCTGGTCGAGGAGGCTCACCCCGCCGGCTCGATGAGCATCGACTTGGCCAACCCCGAGGTCGTCCAGTGGCTGCACGCGGAACTGGACCGCATCGTCACGCAATACAGCGTGGATATGCTGCGCACCGATGGCGGATCCAGCTGCTATGAGGGCGGCTACCGCCGGATCGACCGCTACCGCGAAAACACACTGTGGCGCCAGTGCGAAAACTATTACGCCATCTTCGATCGGTTGCGGCAGAACCACCCGGACCTGATGATCGACAACTGTATCGGCGGCGGGGGCAAGCTCGACCTGGGCATGCTCGAGCGCAGCCACATCACGTGGACCTCCGACGACTACCACGCGCCATTGGAGGCGATCCGTTCGCTCAACGGCGTTACGCTCGTGATCCCGCCTGAGTATTGCACCCGGCTGTTCGGCAAGGTGCTGCGCAGCGCCGATTTGACCGATCCGGGTATGTTCGAGTTTGCCATCCGCCTGCCGCTGTTCGGGCAGTATTGCATCTCCGGCGTCCCCGACGAGTGGCGCGATCCGTCATCGCCTCCGTTCAAGGCGATCCGGCGGTACGTGGGCATCTACAAGGATTTCGTTCGGCCGATGATGAACGATTGCCGTGTCTACCATCACACGCCGTCACTGGTGGGCCTGATTGGCGAGCGTCCGGCGTGCTGCGTGCTCGAATACGCCGCCGCCGACGCGAGCCGCGCATTGATCGGCGTGTTTCGCCTCGACGGACGCTTTGACATGACCCTTGATATTCGCCCGCGTGGCCTCGACGCGCAGCGTACCTACCGGGTCCGCCTCGACTCGGCCGATCAAACGCTGACCGCCACCGGCGCCAAGCTCGCCGACCGGGGCATCGCCGTTACGTTGACCGATGCGCCGAGCAGCGAATTGATCCTGATCGAAGCGCAAAGCGGCGCATAAGCGGCCGTGTAAAATTTGCGCTATGCGGTGGCATTAGGCACGGCGTCAATCCACGGGGCTGGTATCCAGTCACTCAGCAGAACACCGAGCAGGCCGCCGGCGGTGTTGGCCGCTAGGTGCACCAGCAGGCTCGCGTGCCCGGGCAGCCATAGTTGCAGGGTTTCGGCGATCAGGCTCAGCACCGCGGCATCGAAGCTGACCAGTAGGACCGTGACGCTGCGCCGGCGGAACACGCGTTGCACCAGCCAGCCTTCGCAGATACCAATGGGCACAAACAAAGCGAGGTGACCGTAAATCTCGAACGCGTCGATCGATCGCACCGCCAGCCATGGCCCCGTCGCCGGACGAGCAAAATCGAACGGGTACAACAGGCAGGCCAGTGTCGCCAACCCGATGCCGACCGCCAGCAGTGTCAACCGGCCCGTGCCGGGCGGCAGTTTGAAACCGTTACCAGTTGGCAGTGAGTCGTTTACCAACGTCGGCCCTCGGGCACCATTGGGGAGGTCGCCCCTATTTGTTGCTCGGCAAGGTTCTGCGCAGCGTCGATTGGACCGGCCCTGCACCGTCCGTAGCGATAGATTATCGCGATTCGGTGAAGAGCCAAGCGCCGGCATTGAGAACGCGATGGAGAATGCCCATCATGGCGTTGGCGCGCCCTCGGCGAGCAGGCCCTCAGCTTTGAGGTCAGCCCAAAGTTCGGCGGGGATGTCGCGAGCGAGCAGGTCGATGTTCTGCCGGATTTGTGCGCTCGAACTCGTGCCGACGACGATACTTGCGACGGCCTGATGAGCGGCGGAAAATTGCAGTGCCGCGGCCGGCAGCGGCACCGCGTGGCGGTCGCAGATGGCTTTGATCCGCAGGGCGCGGTCGAGCCAGTACGGGCCGGTCTCGTGGTCGGCGATTTTACGCAGGATCTTCTTCAACGCGTTGCCACGCCAGTTCTCGTCCAGTCGGAGGTAGTCGAAATAAGCCTGCGGCGACGGGTCGATCAGCACACCGCTGTTGAACACCCCGCCGATGATGATCGATACATTGCCCCGGGTGCAAAGCGGCATCAGGTCGTCAAGGCTGGCGTGGTCGAGCAAGGTGTAACGGCCGGCGAGCAGGAAGCAGTCAAAATCAGTTTCCTGAACATAGGGTATCAGGATATTGCTGTGATTCATGCCACAGCCGACGGCGGCAATGGCGCCTTCATCGCGCAGACGGGCCAGGGCGCGAAACGCACCGGTCAACGCCACGTCCGGTTGAGACTCGGGGTCGTGGATATGCAGAATATCGATACGCCCGACGCCAAGGCGCTCAAGGCTCGCATCGATCGAGCGCATCACCCCGTCGTATGAGAAATCGAACACGCATTTTCTGGGCGGTGCGTCGTGCCAGAAATCGTCCTCCGTGCCCGGTGCATCGACGACCAGGCGACCGACTTTCGTAGCCAACACGTATTCGTCGCGAGTGCGTGTTTGCAGAAACTCTCCGAGCCGGCTCTCCGACGTGCCGATGCCGTACAGAGGGGCAGTGTCAAAAAACCGAATACCCGCGTCCCAAGCACCCTCGAGTGTCTGATGCGCTTGTTCGGGCGTGATAGGGTTGGGCCAGCCGGCGATCTGCACGCACCCAATACCCAACAGGGGCACCTCGAGCGTGGTGGTGCCCAATTTTCTTTTGCGCAGGTAGTCGAATCCCATGGCCCATAATCTACCAGACGCGACGGCGTTACGGTTCTGCCTTACGGATTATGCAGTCAGATTGATCCAAGCCGCATCGTGTCAATGTGACACTCTCGGTGAGTGTCAACATCGAGGTTGATCATCGCCTATTTCATTCAGTCATTCATTCAGTGAACTGGTTTCTCCTCTCCTCCCGGCATGGCAGGTGTTGCCGTATCAGTAAAGAAATTGGCCGGCGCGTTCATGCCCGTTTGATCGCATCGTCACGATTGCAGGCGGAGATAACAGGATTGCGATGCGGTCCCGGTAACAGCGGTCAGATCGGCATGTCTTGTTTGGGAATGTTCATGGCGGGGCGGATGTCGAGTTGGACGAGTTTTTCAGCCTGCAGTTTCCGGGCGGTGTCGTCGTCGGTGTCGTCGCTGTGGCAGGCGGGTTTGATAACGTCCGGGGACTCGTGTCCCTGGCCCCCCACGGGTGCGAGTCCATGGCTTTTGTCGATCATCGCAGCTTTGGTTTTGTTGGCCAACTTGTGAATCTCGGCCGGGGAGAGGTTGCCGCGCTGCTCGAGGATCTGCCGCTGCTCGGGCGTGAGGGCGTCGGTGACCTTCGGCTTGTCCCATGCGTAGGCTTCGTCTTTGCCGGAGATAAATTCGACAATTTCCTTGCTGATGCGGACGGAGCACCAGTCGTGGCCGCACATGGCGCAGAAGTCGGTGTCGACCTCAAGGTCTTCATCGTGATAGGCACGGGCGGTGTCGGTGTCGAAGGCGATATCGAAATGCTTTTCCCAGTTCAGCGCGGCGCGGGCTTTGGTCAACTCGTCGTCCCAATCTCGCGCCCCTGGAATACCGAGGGCGACATCCGCTGCATGTGCCGCAATCTTGTAGGCGATACAGCCTTGCTTGACGTCGTCTTTTTTAGGCAGTCCGAGGTGTTCTTTGGGCGTGACGTAGCAGAGCATGGACGCGCCGTGGTAGGCGGCGGCAGTGGCGCCGATGCAACTTGTGATGTGGTCATAGCCGGGAAAAACGTCGGTGACGAGCGGGCCGAGCACGTAGAAGGGGGCGCCGTGGCAGAGGCGGCGTTGCAGCTTCATGTTGTACTCGATCTGGTCGAACGGGACATGGCCGGGCCCTTCGATCATGACCTGCACGCCGTGTTGCCAGGCGCGCTCGGTCAGTTCGGCGAGGGTTTCAAGTTCGGCAAGTTGAGCGCGATCGGTCGCGTCGGCCAGGCCACCGGGACGCAGGCCGTCACCGATGCTGAATGACACGTCGTGGCGGCGCATGATTTGGCAGATGTCGTCCCACAGTTCGTACATC
>CAUYYV010000237.1:0-5674 GCA_963577075.1 Phycisphaerae bacterium | reverse complement strand
GGAAGCGTCGGCCATCACGGGCATCCCGATGTTCGATTGCGGCGATGTGTACGACCTCGATTACATCCGCCGTAATGAAGACGACTGATCCGGCCATGGCGACGGCGAAGCCAAAACCCGTGTTCGATGGTGCGACGTTGTCGCCCCGACTCAAGCCCAACAGCGATCCACGCGTGGTGGCCCTGCCTATAGGCAAAGCGGTCGGCGAGGGTGGTGCGGCGGTCGCGCGGGCGTACAAGCACGCGGCCGGCAAGAGCAATACCTACGCGCCTGAGGTGGTGGACATGATCTACCACATGTCGCGCGAGGGCCGGCTGGGCGACGAATACATTACCGAGTTCGTTCGCGCCAAGCTCGCCGCCGAGCGTGACGGGCCGCATCCGCCGCCCCCGGCGACGTGGGACCAGCTGGTGTTCCTGTCGGCGAATCTGACCCGGTTGGTGATCGATCCATACCGCGAACGCTGCGATTCGCGGGTTAAAATCGGCGGCGCGCACCAGAAACCGCTGGTGCTCGACTGGCCGATCGTGTTCGGGGGCGTTGATCTGTCACGGTTGCCTCCGTTGGCGTTCAACGCGATGGCCGATGCAGCGGTGAAGTCGAGTTGCGCCGTGTGTGTTGGGCAGGATTGTCTTGCCAGCGGGCATCCCAAGGTGCAGAAAATATGCTTGGTGGATGTCGGCGAACCTGTGGGGGATCTCACGGCGGCCGCAGCGGTCGAGATCACAGCCCCAAACGCTTCGCAGTTGAATGCCGCAACGGTTGGGCCCGTGATCGAATCAGTTCGTGATCGCACTGATTCCTGCATTCCGGTCGGCCTTGCTGCGCCGGCGTTCAACGCGGCTGCGGTCATCGATCAGACGATCGAGCTGGAGCCGGACTTCTACGTCAGCGACGCCCAGTGGACGGGTGACAGCCGTCCGGCCAACGTCATCCCCGAACTGCTGGCAGCACCCGCATTGCACGTACTGGCCGACACGGTCGATTCTCTGCGGCGCCACCGCCGCGAGGAGTTGATCAGCGTAATCTATCGCGGAGGGGTGCGCGGCGGCGCGGATGCGGGCAAAGCTTTGTGTCTGGGCGCCACCGCCGTTACGCTCGGGATTGGCGGCCTTGTCGCCATGGGCCACAAGATCACGCGCATCGACAACGAGCAGGCGCTGATCGAGCAGCTCGGCCAGCCTGTCGACGCTGACAAGGCTGCCTCCGGCGTTTATAACTTCGCCAAGAGTGTCAATATCGAGGTGACCATGCTCGCCCGCGCCTGCGGTAAGAGCAGCGTGGTCAACATGGAACCGGAAGACCTGCGCGCCCTGACGATCGCAGTCTCCGCCGCCACCGGCATTCCCGTCACCGGCAAGGACATCAATTTCCGCCTGTCTTCGGATCCACAAGCGGATCGCGTTTAGCCGCGGAGTTTGCTCCGCGCGTCATAATTGCTACATTTGCGGTCTGCTAAATCCAAGGTGAAGGAGACCTATATGCCTAATCGTGAACAGGTGCGCAAGCAGATTCTCAATGACGGGATCGAGTTTATCCTGGCGCAGTTCGTGGACGTGACGGGCGCCGCCAAGGTGAAGATGGTGCCGGTGTCTTCGTTGGACGCGTTGATCGACGAGGGCGCCGGTTTCGCCGGCGGGGCCGTCTGGGGTGTCGGCCAGGGTCCGCACTCGCACGACATGTTGGCGCGGATCGACCTCGATTCGTACACGCCGTTGCCCTGGCAGCCGAACACGGCACGGTTCGCTGCAGACCTGTTCGTCGATGAAGAATCTTATCCGTATTGCCCGCGCACGAACCTAAAACGCGTGCTCGCCGAGGTCGAGCAGAAGGGATATGTGTTCAACGTCGGCATGGAGCCGGAGCATTTTCTGGTGACGCGCAACGAGGACGGATCGATCCATCCTTGGGATCCCGACAGCGTCGATTCACTTTCCAAGCCGTGCTACGACTTCCGGTCGATGGCGCCGGTGATGGGTTATTTACAGGACCTGACCAGTGCGCTCAACAAGCTGGGTTGGGGCGTCTACCAGACGGACCACGAAGATGCCAACGGTCAGTTCGAGGTCAACTTTGATTACGCCGACGCGTTGACCACCGCCGACCGCGTGACGTTTTTCAAGATGGCGACGTCGCAGTTGGCCAAGAAGTACGGCGCCATCGCCACGCACATGCCCAAGCCGTTTTCCAATCGCACCGGCAGCGGGCTGCACGTTCACTTCCACCTTGCTGACGCCAGGAGCGGCGATAACCGGTTCCTCGACGAATCCGACAAGCGCGGCCTCGGGCTGTCGCAGACCGCGTATTACTTTCTCGGCGGCGTCCTCAAGCACGCCCGGGCCCTCTGCGCCGTGACCTGTCCGACGGTCAATTGCTATAAACGGCTCCAGATCGGCGCGTCGAGCCGGTCGGGCTTTACGTGGACGCCCGCATTTATCACCTACGGGGACAACAACCGCACGCAGATGATCCGCACCGCCGGTCCGGGACACTGCGAGGATCGTACCGTCTCGGCCGCCTGCAACCCGTACCTGGGCCTGGCCGCCTACGTCGCCGCCGGGCTCGACGGCATCGAAAACAAGATCAACCCCGGCGAGCCCAATCTGGGCAATATGTACGAACGCTCATTGGCCGAAATCCGCGACGCCGGCATCCAGATCCTGCCCCAATCCCTCGGGGCCGCCATCGAGGAACTGCAACAGGACGACGTCATCAAAAACGCCCTCGGTGTCATCGCCGACGAGTTTATAGAACTGAAGTCCAAGGAATTGGAAACCTACGGCTTGCAGGTGACGCCGTGGGAGATCAAGGAATACCTGACGTTCTTCTAAATCGATTTCGTACATGATGGCGTTTTGGCGCCTCCTGTCGAAGTGTAGTGAAGGATGCAGGTGCATACACAGGGAGTTTCGACATGAAGTTTGTCATTGTAGGTGGTGGGTCGATGGGCAAACGCCGTATCCGTTGCCTGTTGGCCAACGAGGTGCCGGCCCAGGACATCCGCTCGGTTGATACGCGCGAAGATCGTCGTCAGGAAATCGGTGAGCAATATGGTGTCGAGACGCTGAGCGATTTTGACACGGCGCTGGCGTGGGACCCGGATGCGGTCATCATCTCCGTGCCCGGATCCCTCCACATGCAATTCTGCCTGGCTGCAGCCCGTGCGCGCAAGCATGTATTTTGTGAAGTGCCCTTATCGACCAGCCTCGACGGTACGGACGAGTTGATGCGCCTGGCCGAGCAGCACCGCCTGGTCGTGGCGCCGGGATGCCAACGGCCGTTTCATCCACTGGCCGAGCAGTGCAAGCGGTGGATCGAAGACCCGGCTTTTGGTCGCACGATGATGTACCAGCACACGGCCGGCAGTTGGTTGCCGGATTGGCATCCTCACGAAGACTACCGAAAGTTCTATGCCTCGGACCGCAGCAAGGGCGGCGGCAACCTCGATGTCATTGCTCAGGAGTTGACACTGGCGTATTGGCTTCTCGATGATCGGATCGACAGCGTATTCTGTCGCGGAAGCCACCTGTCATCGCTTGATCTCAACTGTGATGATTGCCTTCAGATGATAGGATCGATGCGCGGCGGCATCGCGGCCACTATGCAGTATGACCTGATGAACCGGGCGGGTATCAACGAGTTGCGCTTCCTCAGCGAGAAGGGCGTGATCGAGTTGAACGCAAAGAGCGGCGGACAGGTTTGTCGTTACCTCGCCGCGTCGAAGCAATGGGAAGTGGTCAAGCCGCCGGCGGACTTCCAGGGCGAGCATTGTTACATCGATGAGATAAAGTCGTTTTTGGATTGCGTCCGCAACGGCGGGCAGTGGTTTAACGCGCTGTCCACGGCTGTGGATGTGGTGAAGTTTCTTCTGGCGATGCAGCAAAGCATCGCCGATCAAAGCAAGGTGAACGTGTAACGATGAACGTGCCCGAACCCGAAATGGCCGATATTCCCGCCGGCCGGATTGTCATGGGTCAACCGGCTGTCCCTGATGATGCGAAGTTGGCGCGTCCTTGGCCGAGCGGAAAAATGGTGGACGTGGCGGAGTTTCAACTGGGCCGATACCCGTTGACCAACGCGCAGTACCGCGCTTATGTGGAAGCCGCCGGAGCCGGCGAGCCTTCATCATTGATGGAGGCCGGCTTTGACGCTGCCGACCAACCCGTCGGGGGCGTCAGTTGGGAAGACGCCGACGCCTACTGTCGCTGGCTTGCCGATGCCACGGGCAAACCCTACCGATTGTGCGGTGATGTGCAATGGGAATATGCTGCTCGCGGCGGGCGCGAGGGCACCCGATTTCCCTGGGGTGATGAACTGGGGCCCGGCCATGCCTGGTACGGCAACCTGCCAGCACCCAAACCAATTGGCACGCTGCCGCCCAACGATTTCGGGCTTTATGACATGATCGGCAATATCTGGGAATGGTGTGCCGATCGATACGAGGACGTTGGCGGCGGCAAGGCGACCAACACGCCCACCGGAAAGGACCCGGCGACCAATCGCGTACTGCGTGGCGCGTCCTACCTGACCACCGAGCCGCTCCAGCTCTGGATCGCCTACCGCCACGAGGATCCGGTCGATCTTCGCCACGCCTGTCTAGGCCTACGCGTCGCGCTGTGAACTGCCGCGGTCAAACCGGACTGGCCAAAGCTTGTCGGGGACGTTGTGCCCGGGGACTTGCCCGGACGGGTCGAGGGGTTATCATAAGAAGCGGTATGAAATCGTTGCTCCAGGCCATCTTGCGGCTTTTCGGAAGCGATCCGGCTTCGCCGAAGCGGTACCCCCATCGCGTCCGCGCTCGCAGTCACATAAGCCGCTGAATCCCTTTCAGCACGCATCGATTCTGATCCATTTTGAGATTCACCAAATAGAGAGGCGTTGAGTCATGCCGTATCGGCTGTTGCGATTCGCGCTGAGCAGGAAGTACCCGGAGCCGCGCATGTTTCGCGCGCCCGCGAAAGTGCGCGACGAATACGATGTGGTGATCATTGGTGGCGGCGGGCACGGGCTGGCGGCGGCTTATTACCTGGCCAGGAACCACAACATTACCAACGTTTGTGTACTTGAGAAGGGTTATCTCGGCGGCGGCGGAACCGGACGCAACACGGCCATCGTGCGCGCCAACTACCTCACGCCGGAGGGCGTCGCGTTTTACGACAAGAGCATCCGCCTGTTCCAGGACCTGTCGTGCGATCTGGACTTCAACCTGTTTTATTCGCAGCGTGGGCATTTCACGCTTGCGCACTCATCGTCAGCCATGCGTACCGCACGGTGGCGCGCAGAAGTGAACAGGCACCTCGGCGTGGATAGCGAAGTCGTCGATCCGGCGTTTGTTAAACGGAAAGTGCCCGAGATGGACCTGTCTTGCGGTGGCAAGCAGTCGCCCATTCATGGTGCGTTGTATCACCCCCCCGGCGCGATTGCCCGGCACGATGCGGTCGCGTGGGCCTATGCACGCGGCGCTGATCGTTGCGGCGTCGAGATTCACCAGAAAACGGCCGTGACGGACATCGAGGTCGCCGACGGGCGGGTGATCGGCGTGCACACGGACAAGGGATTCATCAAAACGCGGCGCGTGCTCTCCACCGTCGCGGGGTGGACGACGTCGATCACCAAAATGGTGGGCATCCGCACGCCCCTGGTCATCCATCCGCTGCAAGCGTGTGTCACCGAA
>CAUYYV010000236.1:0-5691 GCA_963577075.1 Phycisphaerae bacterium | reverse complement strand
CAAAATGGCGGGGCTATATAGCCGCGGCATCCTGCCGCGGCTTGCATTGACGCGCCGGCCCGCACCGGTAAGGTATCGCCACCATCGAAAGGAGACACCGATGACACATTCACCAATGACACTACCGGACCTAGTGATCGCCAGGCAGGGCTTTCCGTACAGCCACACGTCCAGCTTCGCGATGCTCGACGACGGCCGGCTGCTTCACTCGAGCTGCGGCATCGCCAACTACTCGGAGGACGGCGGACTGACCTGGTCGAAGCAATACGAACTCAAGGATGCCGACGGCAAGGCCATGTTGTCCTCCGCGGCGGTGCGGCTGTCAGGTCGCAACGCGGTGGGCGTGGTCGGCGGCACCGATCAGGCCCACGGCCAGCGCGACCGCGGCATGGGCAAGGGCGTGGGGTTTTATCGTTCCGAGGACGGCGGGCAGACATGGAGCAAGCCCAGCGTCGTTCTGCCGTCGCACCCGATGATGAGCGTGAACTGTTTGCACGATACGGCGGTGCGCACCAGCAGCGGGCGTATCATCGTCACCGGCTACATCACCACCCGCCAGAAGCCGGGCACGGTGGGCGACCCGATGTGGCCGCATTCGGGCAAGCTGATCAAGAACCAGTACGTCCCCACCGGGGCGCACGATTATGACCCCGGGTTTTGGGGTTGCTGGGTCAGCTACTCCGATGACGACGGGCGAACCTGGCAGCAGCCCGACGGCGGGTTCATCTTCATTCTGCTCGACTGGAACACGTTGTACGCCTCGGCCGCCGAGCCGACCATGACGCAAGTCGCGCCGGGGCATCTGCTGATGGTGATACGCACCGGGCTGGGGCGGCTGTTCCAGGCGCGATCGCAAGACAACGGCGAAACGTGGACACGCGCCCAGCCGACGCAACTGGCGGCGTGTAACTCGCCCGCACAGGTGCGCACACTGCCCAACGGGCATCTGTTGTGCGTCTGGAACCAGGCCGGCACCGAAGAGATTCATCGCGGTTATACAAGATCGCGACTGTCGTCTGCGATCAGCCGCAACGGCGGGTACATCTGGGAGTTCTTTCAGAATATCGAGTCGATCCACGACACCGCGCGCGTCGTGCCGGGCCCGATCGAGCCGACCCGGCCGCAGGAAATATACCTCGGCGAGGCCGATAATATCACCTGCCTGCACGATCATCCCACCACCGAGTTGCCGCTCGACTCGATCGACCACGCCGAGTCGCAGCAGCGGTTTCATTACCCGTCAGTTTTTGTGCTCGAAGACCGCGTGATCGTAACGTATCAATACTTCGGTGAATACGAGGAAGACCCGGTCAAGGCGCAGTTGAAGTCGGCGGGCACCGGCATGATCGACCCCGAGACGGGCCTGGGGTGCTTCCAAATACGAAAAATACTTCCGCTCAAATGGTTTTACGGCGGCAAGGAGCCAGCCGATAATCCATACATCAGGAAAATAGAGAGATCTCTGCCGACCAAAACGTAGGATTCACGCGTGGAACGTCTTGCCATGACCAGTCCGCACGCACGCTACACCGGGATTGCCGTTCTGTTCTTGCTCATGCCTGCTGATTGCCCAGCGGATCGTGTTGGACGGTGCCGACGCGGGTGGGCGGGCGGTTGCACATCAGAAACACGCAGGAGATCGTTTGCCTGAACGTTTCGCCGCCACCTAGAATTTCTTGACCGCCGGGTTGATGTTCTGACATGATCTTCGCGGATCGCCGCCCCGATGGACCAAAAGCGCCTAAAATCACGGGTTCTCAGCGTGCTGGCACGATCGGTGCTGCTGGCGGCGGCAGTGGCGGCGGCGGTGATCATCGGCGAAATCGTCGTGCGCGTTACGGGCCAGGCGCCGCAGTTTCGTTCGCTTGCCGTCGATCAGGTCGACACTGTTTATAAACGATCGTCCAATCCGATCCTCGGCTTCGAGCTGAAAGCCGATTATCGCAACCCCGACCCGGGCCTGCGGCGCGCCTACACGCGCACCAACTCGCACGGCCAGCGTGACGCCGAGCGAACGATCGCCAAACCCGCCGGCGGACAGCGAGTAATCCTGCTGGGTGATTCGATCGTCGAGGGCCACGGCGTCGCGAATCTGGATGATACCATCGCCGCGCAACTCGAACGGCTTTACACCGACGGCAAAACCGAGGTGCTCAACTTCGGCGTCAGCGGATATTGCACCCGCGCAGAGATCGAACTTCTCGAGGTCAAGGGTCTCAAGTTTAAGCCGGACGTGGTCGTGCTCATTTTCACCGAGAATGATTTCCAGAACTTCAATCTCGAAGCCCACCCGATGGCCGGTTCAACCGATCGGCCCGCAGTGATCGAATGGTTGTTCAAGAACTCGCGCCTTTTTCGGCTGCTGGCGGTTCGTTTCAACCTGTTTCAACTGGGCCAGCCAGGGGATACCGCAGGAAACAACAGCCGGGCGATCGGCGATGACAACGTGGTCAAGGGCCTTGCCCGCCTGCGCGCTTTGGCTGACGAGCACGGGTTCGACACGCTGATCGCCATCTGGCCACGGTTCGATGACGTCGAGATCGTCGATGTCCACCCCATGCCCGGCGGCCGGGGTGAACTGGTGATCGAGCGGTTAGCGGACATGTGGTCGTTGCCGCACGTGCGCCTGTCACACCTTTTCATCCGTCATCATGCGTCCCTGGGCGACCAGGTCAATCCCCGGCGTTACTACAGTCTCGGCGATCAAATCCATCCCTCCGCCACGGGCGCTGCCGTGGCGGCGCAACTGCTGCACAAGCTGCTCGGGCGCCCCCGTGCAACGGCGCACGGTGCATTCAAGAACGATCCCGCAGCCGTGGCGGCGGCCCGTGCGTTGGGCGTGGCCAAGGCAGACTCGGATCGATTCATCGGTAGCGAACTGCTGGCCGCGGGTCAACCGCAACAGGCCCTGGTCTATTTCGAACGGTCGGTGAAGAATCACCCGGGCGATCCGGAGGCGCTCAAGTCGCTGGCGTCGACCCTTCTCGTGGTCGGCCGAGTCGATGACGCCATCGATCGGTTGCGCGATGTTCTGGAGATCGCCCCGATTGACTCGCAGGCACATCACAATCTGGGAACGGCCTTATTCGAGCAGGGCCGGCTGACGGAGGCGATGGCTCATCTTGAAAAGGCGGTGGAATGGAACCCCGATCTGGCCGAGGCGCATTTCGTGCTGGCGTTGTGCCTACGCAAGGCTGGCCGGCCGATCGAGGCAAACCGGCATGTACGCCGCGCGGTGCTGTTGAAACCACCGCTGAAGGCCGCCGCCAGCGAGGCGGGATTCGCATATGACAACGTGGACGAAAAAACCCGCTCTGCGCCTTAGCGGCTTGGGATAATGACGGGATCTCAGGCTCAATGCTTATCGATGCACGCGCATCGGAACCAGGCGCCGGTGATGGTGGTAAGACGTTTATCAGATAGCGCCCGCCGCCTGGAACGTATCTTTTAGATGATCCAGGCTTTGGCGCGCGATGGTTTGCGGGTCAGGTTTGTAGTCGAACACCTCGACGGAGACGGTACCGTCATAACCGACGTCCTTGAGTGCGGCGGCGATGGGCACGAAGTCAGTGTCGCCGAACCCGGGACCGCGAAGATTCGCGTCGTTGGCGTGGAAGTAGGCCATGTGCTCGGCGTTGTCACGGATGACTTGTGCGACGGGCCTGTGCTCCTGCGACATGGCCTTGACGTCCAGGTGAAGCCGGCAGGCGGGATGATCGATCGCATGCATCAGTTTCACCGTGTCCTCGGCAAACACCATGAACGTTGTTTCGTCAGGTCCGAGTGGCTCGAGTGCAATGGTAACGCCCAGCGGCCCGGCGACTGCACAGACCTGTCGAATGGCATCGGCGGCGCGATCGAACGCGAGCTCATGCGTGTCGCCTTCCACCACATCGCGCTGCTTCGGACTGCCCCAGACCATGATCCTGCCGCCCATTGTCGCGCACAGCCGAGCCAGGTGCTGTGCGTGCTTGATGCTGCGCTGTCGAACAGCATCATCGGGCGTGGTGATGTGCAAGCCAGTCGGCTGGGCGAGCAGCCAGTGCATACCGGTCAACTCTAGGCCCGCTGCGCGCGCCGTATCGCCGATGCGCGTTGCCTCGTCCTCACTGATCATTCCCGGATCGTCACTGAACGTGAACGGAGCAATTTCGACGCCGTCATAACCACACTCCGCAATAAAACCGCAGACGCGGTCGAAGTCCCATCCCGTGAACATCTCATTGCATATGGCAAATTTCATGATTTACCCTCTATCACTGAAACCAGAATGAAAATATTCTTGCCTTGTGCCGCCAGAAATGCATCCTTACCGATCTGCCTGACAATGAATTGAAATTGCCCTTGTCTTTCCAGTGCAGCGGTGCGTCGGTTGAGCCAACCGTGAAGGCAGGCCCCTCGTCGGGTCCCATCCATCCAGCCATTCTCCATCGTCGACGCCGTCGCCGTCGCGCACTGCGACAGGTTCGAGTGGGACGATCTTGCAGGGGCCTGTATCAGGAACTGGCGACGCGTAAAATCGAAATGAGGCTTCTGGTCGTATGCGGTCATGACAAGTTCCTTTTGTTGGCGATTCGGCTGGTTGTTCGCCCGCGGCACGCATCGTCTATAAAAACCGCAGGCCGCGCTGACCGCGCAAACTGCGGGACAGGTTGGGCGTGACCGGCCGATCGGGCAGGCCGACCAGGTCGCCATTGCGCAGCCATTGCTCGTCGCTGCCGTACAGATGTCCAACAAGCGTTTGCCGCAGTCTCGCCAGGTGCTCGGCATAATGACTGTCGCCGGCCAGGTCGCGCGTCTCGCGCGGATCAGCTTCGAGATCGAACAGTTGGGCGTGGTTGCCCACGGGGTAATACACGAGCTTGAACCGCGCGTCGCGTACCATGCGCGTGGCGTGCTCATGCTCGTATAACTCGCCGTACAAGGACGACCGACGCTCGCCAGCAACCAGGGATTGGCCCTCGACGCTGTCGGGCACATCCAGCCCGGCCATGTCCAGGAGCGTCGGCATCACGTCGCGCAACTCGGCAAGACGATTATCCCTTACATTCACCTCCACGCGTGGATCATCCGCTGCAGGCACGATCACCAGCGGTACTTTGGCCGACATCTCGTACATCAACCCCTTGGCCCAGAGGCGGTGATCGCCCAGCATGTCACCGTGGTCGGATGTGAACGCAATGATGGTGTTGCTCGTCAGCCCCTGCTCGTTGAGGTAGCCGATCACGACACGGATCTGATGGTCGATGTGCGTGATCAACGCGTAAAACGCCCGCCGCGCCAGATCGACCTCGTGTGGCGTGGCAGACTCAATCGCATACAGACCGCGGCGCTGGCGCAGCAGCCACGGCAACGATTGCTCATCGTCGCTCCAGGCGCCGACGACCGGTTCATCCATTTCGACGCCCCGATACTGGCGCATGTACGCTTCGAGCGGCCACAGCGGCGGGTGCGGTGCGCTGAACGACATGTACCAGAACCCCGGCTTGCGCGGGTCGCGGCGGTGAATCGTCCGGCACATCTGCGCTGCCGTCCAGTTGGTCGAATGACACTCGTCGGGCAGATGCCAGGTACGCGTCATGTAATCGTTGTTGCACATCCCGGAAGCGAATCCCCGGCCCGGATGGCCGCGGTCAGCCAGGTCAAGCTCGTAATCGTCGGCGGGTGCGCGGCAGCGACCTTCCTCGTTGA
>CAUYYV010000235.1:0-5703 GCA_963577075.1 Phycisphaerae bacterium | reverse complement strand
GCTGATGGCCAACGGCACGAACCGTGTTGGTATCGCGTTGGGTACGATTGTTGCGGTTTGCACGTTTCGCCGAGCCGGTACGCTGCGCACGGGCGGACTGGGTTGGCTGGTGGCACCGGCCATTGTCGGGGGCGTTGTGGGGGCGGCGATTGCCACGGAAATGAGCAAAGACAAGATGACATGGGTCATTCTCATCGCGATGGTGATGAGTTTGGTCCTCGTGCTGACCCGGACGAGTCGATGGTTGCAAGAGGATCGTCACGCCTCGCCGGATCACAAGAGGCTGGGCACGGTTGTCGTATTCTTCCTGCTGGGCATGTACGGCGGGTTCATTCAACTCGGTGTGGGCGTATTGCTGTTGACGGCACTGGTGCTCAACGCCGGTTACACGCTGGTACACGCCAACGCGATCAAAGTACTGATCGTGTTTGTGTTCATCGTGCCCTCGCTGATCGTATTTGCCTGGAAGAACCAGGTGAACTGGATGATCGGGCTGGTCATGGCGAGCGGCCAGGTGATAGGCTCATACCTGGCGGCGCGATTTGCCTCGCATCACCCGAAGGCAAACGTCTGGATCCGAAGGCTGCTGATCGTGATGATCGTGGTCGCCATCGGCAAGATGTCGTATGACGTGCTCAAGCCCGAATCTTCGCATGTCGACAGTCGGCCGGTCGGTTTGACATCCGCTATATTGGACGCCCGCGATTAGCCGCGAGGAGTTTGGACCCATGACAGACGAAACGGCGTCCATGACACTGGCAATCGACGGCGGCGATCCGGTCCGCACCGACCCGTTTCCGCCGCGCCATATGTTCGGCGAGGAGGAAAAAAGAGTTGTCGTCGAGTTATTTGATCGCTGCATCGAAACGGGTGGATCGATCGGCTACAACAGTGACAACGAGATGGCGTATTGCCATGAATTTGCCGAGTTCCAGGGCGGCGGCTTCGTCGATGCGGTCAACTCCGGCACCAACGCGTTGTATGTCGCGCTGCAGGCGCTCGAGCTTGAGCCGTTCACCGAGGTGATCGTGCCGCCAATCACCGATCCGGGCGGCATGATGCCCGTGCCGCTGCTGAACCTGATCCCTGTGGTGGCTGATGCCGCGCCGGACTCGTTTAACTCCAGCGCCGAGCAGATCAAGGCCCGGTTGACCGATCGCACCACGGCGATCGTCGTGGCACACATATCGGGCATACCGGCAGAGATTGACAGGATTGCCGAGGTGGCACGAGATGCGGGCGTGCCGCTGATCGAGGATTGCTCGCAGTCGCACGGTGCAACCTACGATGGCCAGCGTGTCGGGACGTTCGGCGAGATCGCGATCTTTTCGACCATGTCGGGAAAGCATCACGCCACCGGGCCGCAGGGCGGCGCCGTGTTCACACGCGACGAAGACCTTTACGGGAAGTGCCGGCGCGCCTCCGATCGCGGCAAGGCGTTTAACCTGCCCGGCGGCAGCAGCAACTGCATGGCGGGCCTGAACCATAACCTCAACGACCTGAGCGCCGCGATCGGGCGGGTCCAGCTCGGGAAGCTGCCGGCCACGATCGCCAATCGCCGTCGAAATGCCGTCGCGCTGGCCGAGCGTTGCCGAGACCTCGCCAACGTCGAGATTGTACTCGGCCCGTCACGGGGCGAGGCCGTGTTCTGGTTCATCTTCGTGCGGTTCGACGCGGCGAAAATAAGCGTTCCGATGAGTGATTTTGCCGCCGCACTGGCGGCCGAGGGCATTCCCGTCGGCGCGCATTACCGATATCTGCCCAGCACGGACGACTGGTTTGTCAACAAGAAGGTGTTTGGCACGAGCGGTTATCCGTGGCGGTGTCCGCTTTACAAGGGCGATCCGGACGCGTCGTTCGCCCTGCCCAATGCCGAGGCTGTTACGGCCTGCCACTTCACGCTCAAGTTCCACGAAAACTGCGGTGAGCAGGAGGTGGCCGATGCCTTTGCCGCGCTGGAAAAGGTGGAGGCGGCATATCTCAAGTAGACAATTACCGGCGCGATTCGCCGGGGTTGAACGGAGCAAAGATCATGAAAATCACCGACATCATCGCCCACCCGATCACCGGGCGTTGGGCGGACGATCCGTTCTTTGGGCGTAATATTTATAGTGCGGTCTTCATCCGCATCCGCACGGACAGCGAACTCGAGGGCAT
The DNA here is from genome assembly GCA_963577075.1 of Phycisphaerae bacterium. Taxonomy (GTDB): domain Bacteria; phylum Planctomycetota; class Phycisphaerae; order Phycisphaerales; family Phycisphaeraceae; genus CAUYYV01. The sequence goes on along the minus strand of CAUYYV010000235.1, from coordinate 3,546 downwards.
CGGCGAGGCGACCATCAGCTACTTCACGCCCGAGTCGGTGGCTCCGATGGTCGAGTTCTTCAAGCCGTCACTCGTCGGCCAGGATCCGATGAACGTCGTGCGGTTGGCGCGCGCGATGTATGACGACGCGGCGTTCTGGGCGCGCCAGGGCGCCGGACGCAGCGTGATCAGCGGGATCGAGCTGGCGCTGTGGGACCTGGTCGGCAAGGCATTGCACGTGCCCGTCTGCCAGCTCTTCGGCGGGCCGGTGCGCGACCGCATACCCATGTATGCCTCCGGTGGCAGCATGCTCTGGCCGATCGAGCGGAACATCGAAAAAGTTGAGTTCTACATGAGTTACGGATTTCGCGCCGCCAAGCTGTCGACGCATTTTGTTGAGACGTTTGGCGACGAGTCGGGGGCGGCTATAAGGCCTAAGTCCGTCGAACTTCCCCATGCCAAGAAGATCGACACGATGTGCGAGAACTTCGACAACCTGCGCCGCCGGTTCGGTACAGACTTCGACTTCGCCATCGATGGTCACGAAGGCGCCACGCCTCATCCGATTTCCGTCAGCGAAGCTGTCGAGATCGCCCACGCCATGGCACCGTATCGGTTGCGCTTCTATGAGGAACCGTTGGCGTACACCGATCTGGACAGTTACGTCGAACTGCGTCGACAATCACGCATCCCCATTGCGGGTGGTGAGAGCATGTGCGGGCTCGACGGTTTTCACCACCTGATCGCGCGCAACGGCGTGCACCTGATCCAGCCGGACGTCGGGTTCGCCGGTGGACTCGCCGAGACGCAGCGCATCATTCACCACGCCGAAGCGCACAATATCGGTACGGTTATCCACACCGGCGCATCGTTTGGGCCCGTGCTCGCCGCATCGTGGCATCTCGCGGCCGCGACGCAGTCCGTCGAATGGCTTGAACGCGTGATTGCGCCATGGTCGTTGCAGAATGATTTCATGATCGACCAACTCGAACTGAAAGACGGCACGGTGGGCGTGCCGACCGCACCGGGCCTCGGCGTGCGAATCACCGATGAGTTGCTCGAGAAATATCGCTTCCAGCCCGGCACTGGTGAGCGAACATAGCGTTGTGTCACCAGGTTTGGCCGCGATCCGAAGGGGAGCGCGTCCGATTCACGAACGTGACGTTTGTGAGGCACCCATGAACCATGACGATGCTTGGCAACTTGTCACCGATCATGTCAACGACATGGGTTTGCGTCGTCACATGCTTGCGGTCGAGGCGACGATGCGTTGGTACGCGCCCAAACTCGACGGCGACGTCGAGCAGTGGGGCGTGGTTGGCCTGATCCACGATTTCGACTGGGAGATTCATCCGACGCTCGAAGATCACCCCCGCAAAGGAGCCGAATTGCTGCGCCAGCGGGGTGTCGATGACGAAATCATCCGGGCGGTTCTGTCGCACAACACCGCGGGTACGGGCGTCGAACGTACAAACCCAGTTGATTTCGCCCTTTTGGCCTGCGATGATGTGACCGGCCTGCTGATTGCCGCCACACTGGTGCGCCCGGCCAAAGATATTCGTGAGATGGCGATCAAGTCGGTCAAGAAGAAATGGAAGGATCACGCCTTTGCCGCCGGCGTCGATCGCGCGCACGTCGAGGCCGCGACAGCTGACTTCAGCCGGGCATGTTTCGACGGTCAACTCGAGTTGTGGGACCACATCGCACACGTGCTTGAAGCGATGCAGGACGCGGCGGTGCAACTGCAACTCGATGGTCAACGGGTAAATGCCTGATTCCGACATCAGGCTGCCTGCTATTAGCCAGAGATTGAGTGTGATGGCCAAGACAACCATATCTTCAGATCGATCCGGCGAGTTTATCGTCGTGTACGACGGCCAGTGTGCGTTCTGTCGCAAGCAGGTCGAGCGGATCAGGCGCCGCGATACGCAGAACATTTTCGAGTACCTGCCCCGCCAGGCAGAGGGCATCGAGCAGCGATTTCCCGAGTTGATCGGCGGTGGCCTCGACAGCGGTATGCGACTGGTTCACCCCGATCGATCGATCAGTGTCGGTGCTGACGCGGTGTACGAAATCGCCCGTCGCGTGTCGGGATGGAAGCGGCTGGCGTGGCTCTACCGGGTGCCCGTGCTCAACTCGATCTGCCGCGTCGGCTACGCGTGGATCGCTCGCAACCGTCACAAGCTGGCGGGCAAGTGCGAAGATGGAGCGTGCAAGTTGTGAGCCGATCGTTGGTGGTTTCGTTGCAACCACTCAACGACCGTTTGTGACTCGATGAGCAGCGAGGCGTTGGTCGGCCTATGGCGAGAATATCCCAGCCCGTTGACAATCCGCGACCGGCTCTTGCAGGCGGCCGCACGGATGGCTGGCGCCACTGGTGGCCATTGCTGCTTGGGCCGGCGGCGATGGGTTTTGTCTATCTCGCGTATTTTTTCCCCGAGACGGGACTTTGTGATGGGAAAGCGTGTCGTGATGGCTACCTGAGTAAGTCGAGGCTTGAAAACGCCGGCGTCGTTCTGATTGCGATCGTACTTGGGGCCAACGCCGTCCGGTATTATGTCCGCCGTAATCCGGTTCACCTCGTGTTTGGCGCGTTGGCGCTGGCGTTTGTCTGTCGCGAAGTTCACTTTACCGGAACCAGCAGCGGCGTCTATGTTGCGCTTGTCCTGATCGGCGCGTGGGTTTTTCTATGGCGGCGAAAACTCGCACCCAGCCTTTTTGTCAGGACTTTTCGCGTTTGGTTGGGGTCGACCGCTGTCACGTACGTGCTGTCGCAATTGATTGCGCGGCGAGTGTTCCGAAAACTGAACCTGCCGTACGAAGACGCGGTAAACGTTCCGCTCGAGGAGCTTGTGGAAAACGTTGCCCACGTAATGTTTCTCGTGACCAGCCTGATAGGTGTCTCCGTGCGTTCCGGTCGCAAATGATCCCGAGGTCGAAGCGGATGGATGCACGATCGACTTGCTGTGGCCCGCGATCGTTTGACAGGCCGGGCGAGATGTCTACGCTTGGCGTGCGATCACTGGGGATCGTTCTGGAGACTATACGATGGCTTTGAAGGTGGGTATCAATGGGTTCGGCCGTATCGGTCGGCTCGTGTTTCGCGCCGCTGCGGCGCACAGTAACATTGAAATCGTCGGGATCAACGATCTGGTCCCCCCGGACAACTTGGCTTACCTGCTCAAGCACGACTCGACGCACGGGCGGTTCGGCTGTGAGGTCAGCCACAGCGACGACGGGATCATCTGCGACGGTCGGCTGGTCAAGTGCGTGTCGTTGCGTGATCCGGCCGAGTTGCCCTGGGCCGACTTGGGCGCCACGTATGTCGTCGAGTCGACCGGCCTGTTTACGGCGTTCGAGGACGCGGCCAAGCACCTCAGGGCCGGTGCCGAGCGGGTGCTTATCTCGGCACCGACCAAGAGCCCCGACCAGGTGCCAACAATCGTCATGGGAGTCAACGAATCCATCCTTGACAAGTCAGCACACAGCGTTGTGTCCAATGCCAGTTGCACGACCAACTGCCTGGCGCCGCTGGCAAAGGTCGTTCACGACAACTTCGGCATCGAA
>CAUYYV010000234.1:0-5723 GCA_963577075.1 Phycisphaerae bacterium | reverse complement strand
TATAAGGCCGGCACCTTGAAATCCCAAGGTTTCATGCACTGCTCGAAACGAGACCAGGTTCAGGCGATCGGCAACCGTCTGTTTCGGGGCCAGAGCGACCTTGTGTTGCTCTGCATCGATCCCGAGCAAATAACGGCTGATATTTGCTACGAGCATGCGGAAGGATGCGGAGAAATCTTCCCGCACATATACGGCGCATTAAACCTGGATGCCGTAACTGCGGTACTCGACTTCGTACCTGGCGAAGACGGAGCTTTCCCTCATCCATCATAAGCTGGGGGATTCTCGCACTGTCGAATAAGAGCATGGCGATTGATCTGACAACCGACCAGCCAATGGAACCGCTTTCCAGGCCGCTCCGGCTATATTGCCTTCGGAAGACTACCCCGGCGACGGCGGTCTTCATCGATGAATGACCAGCAGCAAGGTCTGGAAATTAGGGATGACCCCAAGTTAATTCGCTGCCGCTGGTTTCGACCAGGATTCGATCTGGCTGCTTTCAGCTTTAAAGGGCAGCCGTTGGTCGTCCAATTCGGTCAGATGGCTGGTGTGGAATCCTGGCGGTTCGGAACGTTCTTGACGCCCTCGATCCGCATGCCTGACACGACCGGGAACCCCAACACGGGGCACCCAAGAAGCCAGGATTCCTTGCTGGAAAAATCTTGGGGCAGGGATAAAAGGTCAGCCATCAAGATAACTCACGGAAAGCATTCGCGCAGGGAGCCGCCACACCAAGTGCGGGCCATATGCGGGCACTTTTCATAAGTCCTTGATTTACAAAGTCAAACTTCTGATTCTTGATCCGCGGGTTGCAGGTTCAAGTCCTGCGGAGGGCATTGACAATTTCTGGTATGGCAACCGATGCATACCGATGGCTATGAGATCAGCGACGAAACCGTCTGGGGTTGCGGGCGCAAATGGATGATCCTTTGCAACCATTCTGCATTTTCTGGGCGACAAACGGCCAATGAGGCGGCCGATGGAAGGGTGGTTTGATTGACAACACTTTTGCCCTCCGAGTTGATCATGATCGGCCTCGTCGGAAAAACCATCGGGACCAGCATGTTTGCCGTCCAATCACGCTTGGTGTACGTCATGGCATCGAGTTAACCAGCTTTTCGATGCACCGTGCTTTCGCCCGACTGAGTGGTCAGCGTTTTAACATCGCGGTGATCCACAGGTCCCGCGCCGGGCCACTGATTTGCGCCGATAAGCCCGGGGTCTATCAGGCGTTGCCGGACCCCTTCCTCGAGGTCATGTGGTGGTCATAACGGCACGGAACTCACCTTCGCCACGTGGGATGATCTACGCTATGGTCGACCGGATCCTCGCAATCGGCCTGTGCTTGCTCGGCGTGGCGCTGACCCACACCATCACCAGGCTCCCGGTGCCAACCTACCCTCTCTTGGTCTGGCCGGAACGCGCTTCAAGTGGCGAGAACTCGCGCACGAAACTCCAGAATGTCATGGAGGATAGCACGCCGGGCGGTGCGGACCTCGACCGGTGTGTGTCCGGCGGGGTCGCCGTCGGTCTGCACGGGTACGGGTTGGTCGATCGTGATATGCGGCGCCTCGGACCGGCCGTGGTGGGCGCCGTCGCGACGCAGCAGCAGCCCTCGCAACAGGGCTGCGAGGTAACCGATCATCGCTGGCCTACCCGGCCGTTCGAGCGATTGACCTATGATAAGCACCCGTGATAGCCTGTGCGAGCAAGTCAGAGGATACCCATGGATCGAGAAGCGGGGAAAAAGAAACTAACCGGGTGTTATGTGACCGTCCCGACGATGTTTCGCGACGGCGATTTGGCGGTGGATCTGCCGGCGATTCGTCGCCACATCCGATTTCTGATCGACGGCGGCATCCGCACGGGCACGGGCGTGCTGCTGACAGGTGGTGCGGCGGGCGACTTTTCGACGATGACCTTTGACGAGCGCGTGCAGGTCGCCGAGACGATCATCGACGAGGCGGGCGGCAAGGTGCCGGTCGCTATGGGCGCGCAGACCGCCAGAACGCGCGAGTTGGTCGAGTTGGCCCGCGCCGCCGAGCGGATCGGCGCCGATTACATCCAAGTCTCCGCGCCGTTCTATTTTCTGCACACCGAGGAGGATTTCTACGAATACGTCAAGGCCGCCGCCGAAGCCGCGGACGTCGGGATCATCGTCTACAACACGTTCTGGACGAGCGTCGGCGTGTCCATGCAGATGGCTGAGCGCCTCGTGGAGCTGCCCAACGTCGTCGGCCTCAAGTGGACCGCTCCCAATATTCACGACATGAGTTTTGAAGCCGTCGTCTCGCGTTTCGCTGGCAGGCTCAGCATCATCGATAATCAAGCCCGATACACGACGAGCCACGTCCTGGGCGCCCGAGCCATCGAGTTACACATTTGCAACCATTGGCCCCAGTTCGGCGTGGCGTTGTGGCAGATGCTCGAAGAGGGGCGGTACCGGGAGGCCCAGTTGGAGATGGTCAGGGTCGTCATGCCGTTTTTGCAGTTGTGGAAGGGGCAGATGGAGCCGTTCACCGGCGGCGATGGGTATCTCGACAAGCTTTGTATGGAACTGGTCAGTCTCGACTCAAGCAGAAATCGTCCGCCCACCCGCGATGTCCGCGACAAGTTCCGCGAGAAGGCGCGGCAGATGCTGCTGGAATGCGGCACGCCGGGTGTAGTCGATTCTTGATGCAAAACACCTGTGCCTAGCAAAAACCCCGTCCACGTTGATATCACAGGACTTACGACACATTGTCCCGCGGCACCCATTCGATAAAATGGCCGCTGGATTCTGACAGGGAGGTCAAGCTGATGGGCGTTCTGCGGGTACTTGCGGTCCTGATCCGAGCATTCTTGAGCAGCCGAACCGCGTTGGCGGCCGAGAACCTGGCCTTGCGGCAACAATTGGCCGTGCTCAAACGTTCCGTCAAACGCCCCAAGCTGAGGAATCGTGACCGGCTGTTCTGGGTCCTGCTCTCGCGAGTGTGGAAGGGATGACGGTCATGTCTCCATGTGGCTCAACCGGCCACGGTGGTCAAATGGCACCGAGAGGGATTCAAGCGGTATTGGCGATGGCGGTCACGATCCAAGCAACCGGGCCGGCACCAGATTGATCCGGAAGTGCGTGCCTTGATCAAACGGATGTCGCAGGAGAATCCGTTGTGGGGCGCACCCCGAATCCTGTCCGAATTGAAGCTGCTGGGCTATGGCGTGTCCGAGCGGACAGTGGCCAAGTACATGGCACGTGACCGGAAGCCGCCGTCCCCGACGTGGAGGACATTCCTGGACAACCATGCCCCAGACCTCGCGGCCATCGATTTCTTCACCGTGCCCACCGCCACCTTTCGAGTGTTGTTTTGCTTCGTGGTATTATGCCATGATCACCGCCGCGTGGTTCACTTCAACGTGACCGAGCATCCCACGGCGGCTTGGACGGCACAACAAGTGATTGAGGCGTTTCCGTGGGACGAAGCGCCCAAGTATTTGATTCGCGATCGTGACTCGATCTACGGCACTGATTTTCGACAGCGCGTCAAGAGCATGGGCATCGATCAAGTGGCAACGGCCTTCCGATCGCCGTACGTTGAACGGCTGATTGAATCGATCCGGCGTGAATGTCTTGACCACGTCATCCTGCTCCACGAAGCGCATCTCATGCGGATACTGAAAAATTACTTCGCCTATTATCACGAGTCGCGGCCTCATCTATCACTTGATCGAAACGCTCCGGTCCCGCGCGAGATTGAGCCCCCTGAGCACGGCAAGGCAATTGCCATACCGCAAGTCGGCGGTCTGCATCATCGCTATGCGAGGGCGGCTTAAATCAGTTCGTTGGTTCGGCACCATCAATTCGTGATCTGCTTTCGCCCATCCAATCCGCGTCCGCGTCTGGGCGCGGGGCGAGCGGGGCGTGCATCGGTAAATCCTATGCGGCCACCGGTTACGGCAATGCCGCGATTCACGTGTCGAAACGCATCGGATGGTATTTTTGCTATGGACAACAGTGACAGGAGCCTTGCCATGACCGAGCGATTTATTCAACCGATTCCCCTGGAAAAACTGCCGTGCAGCCTCGCGGCCGGCAGCATGCAGATGCTGCGCGACGGGCGGCTGATGTTCATCTACGGCGACTATTACCGCAAGCCGAAGACGCTTTGCGCGGTGTACTCGGAGGATGAAGGCCGGTCGTGGTCGCAGGGCCAGCCGCTGAAGCTGGCGTCGGGCGATGACGATAGTGCAGCCTGACCGCCGCCGCGCCCGGGCGGGCGATTTTTCGCGCCGGCCGTAGCACCGGCGTAGCACCGAGCTAAAAACACGGGTCGAAGTGGACGCAGTAAAAAAGCCCTAAACCTTTACGGCATAGGGCTTTGACGGTAATGGAGGTGAGGGGGCTCGAACCCCTGACCTCTTGCATGCCATGCAAGCGCTCTCCCAACTGAGCTACACCCCCAAGACCATGCCGTGATTGGCACAACATTATATATAAGATCGGCGTGCGGGTGCTGCAAACTTCAGACCCTGCCCGCGGGTGACCGCGGCCGGCCAGGAGCACAGGTTTCACCCCCCGCCGGGCATATGATATACTGTTGGGCTTGCCGACAAGCGTTGGAGAACACCGCATGCCGTTAGCCGACCAACTCTACGACCTATATATGCTGGACAAGCAGGTACGGGGCATGTCCAGCCGGCTCGACGCGGCCAATCGGCGACTCAGGCTCCAGCAGAACCGGCTCGCCCAACTCAAGCAACAGCACAGCGAACTTGCGGACCAGCTTCTGCACACTCGAGCCAAGGCCACCGAGTTGGAAAAGCAGGCCGACGAGATCGAGCAACGCATCGACGCTGATCGTGACCGGATGAACTCGGCGAAGAACAATAAGGAATACTCGGCGATGCTGGTCGAGGTCGAAACGCTCAAGATCAACAAGGACAAAATCGAGGATGAAGCGCTGGAGCAGATATCCCGCATCGATACCCTGGAGCAGGAGCTATCGGAGATGGCGGTTCGGGTCGAAGATCAGAGCAAGCTCGTGAACATGGCGGTGGCCGACGTCGAGACCTGCCGTGCTGAAGTCGGTGACCAACTTACGCAACTCGAGGGTCAGCGTTCGGTGGCCGAGCAGAATATGCCCGCCTCGGCGCGGGCGGATTTCAACCGCATCGCCGAGATGCACGAGGGCGAGTCATTGGCGCAGGTCGTTTGTCAGAACCGGCGGAACAATGAATACACCTGCGGCGGCTGTTATTTGTCCATGCCCTTTGAGCGTCTCAATGCACTGATGACCACCGACGAGATCGTCACCTGTCCCAGTTGCGGGCGCATCCTTTATCTTGAAACGAAGTTGAAGGCATCATTCGTCAAGTGACGGCTCGGTCCGTGATCGGCACGACCGGTCGAGCGCGGCATCGGCATGAAATTGTTGATTCACATCGACGGCGGGTCGCGGGGCAATCCGGGCCCGGCGGCGGCGGGCGTTGTGGTGGTGGACCAGGCGTCCGGCGCCCTGATCCACGAGGCCGGCTACTTTCTGGGCACCGCCACGAACAACGTCGCCGAGTACCGCGGCCTGCTGCAGGCACTCGATATCGCGGGCCGGTCCGGAGCAGAGCAAATCACGGTCCACACTGACTCGCAATTGATGGTCCGGCAAATCAACGGGCAATACAAGGTCAAATCCGCGAAACTGCGCCCGCTCGTCGCGCAGGCGCAGCGACAATTTACCGGTTTCGAGCGT
>CAUYYV010000233.1:0-5749 GCA_963577075.1 Phycisphaerae bacterium | reverse complement strand
TGGGGACCCGTCAGAAAAACGTATAAAATAAGAGTCATGGCAGTGGCGCGCAGGTATATTCAAGTCGGCACCGGGGGCATGGGCAACAACTGGTGCCGCAAGGCCATGCCACCCAATATGGCTGACGGCATGGTCGAGCCGGTCGCCGCCGTGGACATCAACCCGGAGGCGCTTGTCAACGCGCGCGAAGGGCTCGGGCTGCCGGCCGAGAAATGCTACACCGACCTTGAGCGTGCTTTCGACGATAATGAGGTCGATTTCTGCACCGTCGTCGTCCCGCCCGCGGCGCACGAATTGGTCGTGGACGCCGCCGTCCGCCACGGCGTGAACATCCTCAGCGAAAAACCGATCGCCGATACGATCGAAGCGTCCTGCCGCATCGCCCAGAAAGTCGAGGCCGCGGGCCTGAAAATGGGCGTGACCATGTCGCACCGGTTTCGACAGGATATCACGACGCTACGCCGGCTCGTCTGGTCACGGCAATTCGGCGAACTCGATTACCTGGTTTGTCGATACTTATACGATGGCCGCGAGTACGGCAGGTGGGGCGAGTTTCGCTACCACATCGACCATCCACTGATGGTCGAAGCTGCGGTGCACCACCTTGATCTGCTCGTGGACCTGGCGTCGATGGGCAGCGGCGCCAAGTGCAGCACCATCTACGCGCAAATATGGAACCCACGCTGGAGCACTTTCGCGGGCGACTCCCAAGCGTTGGTGACGATGACGCTCGACAACGGCAAACACGCCAGCTACGAAGGCGCCAATGTCAACGCCGTGGCCCTCAATAACTGGAAAAATGAGTACATCCGTGCCGAGTGCGAGGGCGCGACGTTGATCATGGAAGATGCCGCGCTCGATGCGCTGCCGCATTTCGACGACCGCGACCGCCGCGGCGAACGCCACCCGGTCGAGTTGATCGATCAGCCCAAGTGGTCCAACGCTTGGCTGATCGAGAAGTTCATCCACTGGCTCGACGGCGGCGAGCCAATGGAAACCAATGTCCGGGACAATCTTCAGTCCATGGCGCTGGTCTTCGCCGCCATCGAAAGCAACCGCACTTCACAACCGGTTGACGTACAGGCGTTTCTCAAGCGCCACCTGACAAATGTTTTATAACGCGCGTGTTGGCGAAGTAGTAGTTGCGCCCCACCCCGTACCCGCGACCCGTTGCGCCGTGGCGATTTTTTGCTTATTCGAGCCCACTTTTCGGAGCGGCAAACGCGCCTGATGGGTGCTTACCGATCAACTTGCCCCATCACCACATCGATCGACCCGACAATCGCGGGGATGTCCGCCAGCAGACAATTGCGCCCGATCTCCGGCAACACGGAAAGGTTGCAGAACGTCGCGGCCCGGGCTTTGCAACGATACGGCATCGGCCCACCCTGGCTCTCGAGATAAAAGCCCAGCACGCCGCGTGGATTTTCGGTCTCGACGTAAACCTCGCCCGGCTCCGGCTTGAAAGTCCGCGGAAGCTTGACCCGGTATTTTGCCTGATTTCCTTCCGTCGGAATCATCTTCATGCACTGGCGGATAATCCGGCAGCACTGCTCCATCTCGCGCATGCGCACGATATACCGATCCCAGCAGTCGCCCAGCGTGCCCATCTCGCCCTTGCCCACGCAAACGTCGAACTCCAGTTCGGGGTAATAGCTGTAAGGACGATCGCGGCGGAGGTCGTATGCGATGCCGCTGCCGCGGACAACCGGGCCGGTCAACGCGTACTGGCTGCACAACGCCTTGCTGATCACGCCCACGTTTGCCGTCCGCTTCACGAAGATGTGATTGTACGACAGCAAGTCGTTGTATTCCTTGATCTTCGGCTCGAAGTAGTCGAGAAACTCCTCGACCTTGTCGAGATATCTGTCCGGCAAGTCGTGCGTCGAACCGCCAATGGTGAAATAGCTGTACGTCAACCGGGCGCCGCAGACCATCTCGAACAGGTCAAGCACGTACTCACGCTCGCGGAAGGCGTACAGAAACGGCGTGAATGCGCCGATGTCCAGCCCGTATGTGCCGAACGATACCAGGTGCGACGCAATCCGGTTCAACTCGCAGATGATGATGCGGATAAACTCGGCCCGGCGGGGCAATTCGATGCCCGCCAATTGTTCGACCGCCCGACAGAACGCCCAGTTCTCGTTCATACCCGCAAGGTAATCCATCCGGTCGGTGTAAGGGACGTACTGGTAGTATGGGACGTTCTCACCGATCTTCTCGGCGCAACGGTGCAAGTACCCGATGTGCGGCACCGATTCGAGCACCATCTCACCGTCGGTCCGCAGTACAATGCGTAATACGCCATGCGTCGACGGGTGCTGCGGGCCCATGTTGACCAGCATCTCTTCCGTGCGCACGTCCGTTTGCTCGTTGACGGCCTCGCCTCCGGAGATGTCCCCGCCGGCATCAAGGCTCACAAACTCCGGACGCTGGATCAGAAACTGCTGCTCGGACTGGCTGTCGGTGCTGGTCATGGCGACTATTCTATGATGCAACCGCCGCCAAGCAACGCCTTGAAGCGGAGGCCCCCATCTGGGCCATGCAATGCCAACATGGCACAAATCCAGCAATCACCACGGTCAGGTGCGATGCCGGGGCGGGGGCATGGGAGAATGATACGAGTTACAATCCGTTCAGTTCGATGGCATCGACGGAGAGTATGACATGCTTCGATCAGGGCTGACCTGGGCCGCCGCCGCAGCGGTGGCCATTGCGATCTCGGGGTGCAACAAATCACAGCCAGACGGCGTTTCGACAAGCGGCGATCCGATCAGAACGTTTCAGGCGTCGCATGCGCGGCTGCGCAGCGGCGACTTCGATGCACAAGCGGCTACCGTGACCGTCGCGACAGCGGACCGCGCCACCACCCTCGATCCACACAACACGGAAAATGGCGGCGACGTCAAGGTCATCAACCAGATCTATGAGACGCTCGTGCGGATCAACCCGACCGCAGCCGAGAAGTTGCTGCCTGCACTGGCCGAGAAGTGGCAGATCATCGACACGGGTCGGTCGATCCGGTTCAGTATACGCCCGAACGTGAAGTTCCATGACGGCGAACCGCTGGACGCCGAGGCCGCCAAGCGAAGCCTCGATCGACTGCGTGGGACGTACTTGGATGTACCGGCGGCGCCGTACCGCGGTCTGTTCGACTTTATCGACCAGATCGAAGCCGACAATATGACCCTGACGGTGACGCTGAATCGACCGGTGGCGTTGATCGCGCTGCAGAACCTAACGATGTTCCCGGCGAGCATCGTCAGCCCAAAGCTGCTGGCCGTGACCGAACCGATGGAGTCCGGCGAGGCCAGCGCGTTCATCTCGCAATGGGCGTGCGGCACGGGCCCGTACTACCTGGGCAAGTTCGACGCCGGCGACGGCCGCGTTCGCCTCGAGGCGTTTGACGGCTACTGGGGGCGATCGCAAGGCGTGAAGCGGATCGTGTTCCGCCAGATCGCCGACCCCAACAGCCGGCTCGACCACCTGCGCTCCGGCGAGGTAGACATGATTGATGATGTGCCCCGACCTGCATGGCGTGACCTGGGCAAGGACCCGAAGGTGCAATTGATTCCCTGGTGGGCTATCAACGTGTGCTATCTCGGCATCAATGTCAAACATCCCAAAACGGCAGACCTCCCTGTCCGTCGCGCCATTCAACTGGCGATCGATCGATCACAGCTTGAAAAACTCTATTACCGAACGGCCCGCGCCACATACAGCCTCGTCGCACAACCGCTGACGGATTACGACTTCGCCTACCGGCCGCCGGATATCGACAAGCCGCTGGGCGAACGGCAGGAACTTGCACGCCAGAGCCTGGCAAAGACCCAGGCGGCCGGGCGGGCGTTGAAGATCTATTATCCGATGGATCCGCGCCCCTATCTGCCCACTCCCGAGAAGATCGCCGACAAGCTGCGTCAGCAGTTGGAACAGATCGGGCTGAACATCGAGATTGTGGCCGTCCCGAACCAGGAACTGTTCGAGAACGTCAAGAATGATCAATACGAGTTGGTGCTGATCGGCTGGATGAGCGACAATGCCGGCGCTGACAATTTTTACATTCCCTTGACCAGCGGCGATCCGCAGACACAGACGCCGGCGCCGACCAACGTCGGGCGGCTGTTTGATCCTGATATCCACGAGATGCTCATTCAGGCCCAGCAGGCCAACGCCACGTTGCGGCGCACCGCCCTATACCGCCGCGTGGAAAGGCGGCTCCAGGAGCGGTTTATCAGCTATGTACCGCTTCTCAACACGCAGCAGGCCTGCGCCTTTCGGCGACGGCTGGTAGGCGTGGAGATCGATCCACTCGGTCATTACCGGTTCCACATGGCGGCGTTGAAGTAGCACGGGGTCGCGGCGTTATGCTTGGCTATCTGGTGCGGCGGATTGCGATCTCGATTCCACTTCTGCTGGCCGTACTCTTTGCCGTGTTCATGCTGTTGCACGCGCTGCCGGGCGATCCGACGCATTCGCTTTTGGGCAACCAGTGGACGCCGGAGGCGGCCAGACGCATCGCCGCGGACGAGGGGTTGAACGATCCGATCCCGGTGCAGTTTGCCCGATACCTGCGCGACGTGGCGCAACTCGATCTCGGTACCAGCCAAAAAAAAACGAAGGTCGCCGATGAACTGAGGACGCGGTTGCCGGCGACGATCGAGTTAGCGGCGGCGGCGATGCTGGTGGCGACGGTGTTTGGACTCGTGATGGGCGTGACCAGCGCCATGAAGCCGCGGAGTTGGCGGGATTTGGCGGCGTTGGGCGTGTCACTGGTGGGTGTGTCGGTGCCCATTTTCTGGCTGGGCCTTATCGTGCAACGCACGTTCCGGCGTGGTGGCGCTTTCACAGAGATGACCGGATTGGTCGGCCTCCCGCCGGATGGACGGCTGTCGGATCAGATCACGGCGCAGATTGATCTGCGAATAGACCGCGCCGCGATCCTGATGGGCAAGCCGATTTCACCCACGGGGTTTCACCTGATTGACGCGGTTTTTGTTTTCCACGATACGCATATGTTCTTTGATGCGCTTGCACATCTGGTGCTGCCGGCGATCGTGCTGGCGACCGTGCCGGCGGCGATGATCATGCGGATCACGCGTGCGGCGGTTGGCGAGCAATTGGCGCAGGATTACGTCCGCACAGCGCGTGCCAAAGGCGCGGGCCGCGTGGCGACCGTGTACCGCCATGCTCTGGGCAACGCAGCGATTCCGATTGTCACGTCGGTCGGCACCCAGCTGGGTTATCTGCTCGGGGGGGCCGTACTGACCGAAACGATCTTCAACTGGCCCGGGCTGGGCCGGTATATCGTCAATGCAATCATGCTTCAGGACGTGCGCCCGCTGCAGGCCGCGGTGCTCGTGATCGCCGTCGGGTTTGTCGTGATCAACCTGCTGGTGGACCTGAGTTATGCGGTGCTCGATCCACGCGTGCGGTTGGAAGGGGCGCAGCGTTGAGCAGATTCCTGCGTTGGTGTGCGTGTTTCCTGCGTGGGCATCGGCCGGCTGCGGTCGGAGCCGGCCTGCTGGCAATCGTGTTGGCGGCGGCATTGGTCGGCCCGTGGTTGGTGCCGTATGGGCCGATGGACGCCTGGGCCATGTCGGCGCCACCGGGGCCGGCGCACTGGCTGGGCACAGATAGCCAGGGCTACGACCTGCTCACCCGCGTCATCTACGGAGCACGCACGACGCTGCGCATCGCGGTGCTGGCGACGCTGCTGGCAATGGTCATCGGCACCGCCTGCGGTGCG
>CAUYYV010000232.1:0-5767 GCA_963577075.1 Phycisphaerae bacterium | reverse complement strand
CTGGCTGATCTGCCACCGCGGGTAGATGAAAATCAGATCAGCCGGCCAAAAGAGCTTGCCCAGGTAGAACCAGATCACCCGGCCGGCGATGAGACACCGCTCGACAAACGTAAAATCGAATTCCGCGCCCCCGGCTCCGATGTATGTCCGCTCCACCCAGGCGGTGAAAAGTCCACCGGCAACTCCCAGCACGACAAATGGCGACAGGGGCAGGACATCGCGTTGCCAACCTAACCGTCCTCGCTGCCACCAGAACACCACCAGCAAAGCCGCCGGCAGAGTGGCGGTGACTGTCTTGCTCAACAGCGCCAGAACGAACAAGCCCAGCGCCAGCAAGTACATGTTCCTGCGGCGGCCATCATCGAAACGGAGATAGGCCAACGCCGCTCCCAGGCACAACGTTCCCGAGAGCGTGTTTTTCAGTTCCGTCATCCAGGCGACCGACTCGACGTGGACCGGGTGCAGCGCAAAGATGGTGCCTGCCAGATAGGCGCCCGGGATCTTCAGGCGCTTGAGAATTAACACGATCAGGACAGCGCATAGCGCGTGCAACACGATGGTGGCCAGATGGTAGCCCAGGGTGTCATCACCCCAGAGCCGGTATTGAAGCCAGAACGCGCTGTGCAACAGGGGATAGTATTGCTGCGTGGCCCCCGGCTCAAACCAGATCTGCCCCAATCCTTCCACCGAATGCAGTTCTGTTCTTGTAATGTGGGCATCGTCGTCCCAAAGTAGTTCACCGTGCCACGCCGGGCGGTAGACCGCGAGCGTGACGAGGAATATCGCCACTGAAAAGGCAACGACACTGCGCCTTTCGGCGCGCACATTGATTTGCGGCCGCGCCTTCAAGTCGTTATCTCGGGGTTTGTTGCGTCGCTGCTGTTTCACGTCGTCAAATAATCCTGGGCAATCATCGCGAGGCGGTCAATCCTTGTCGCCTGCAATGGTCTCGAACAGCGCATCGGCGATGAAGCCATGTCCCCGGGGTGTCGGGTGGCACCTATCCAGATACATATCTTCCGGAGTCGGCGCGTTAGCGCGTCGGCGGAACAGATCGTTGACGTCGACGAATGATATCTTTTTCTCCCGGGCAATCTCGGCCACGACATTGCGGTACGATCGTGGGCAGTTTTCGGGAAAGGAATGATGCTCGATGGCCTGTTCGAGCAGTTCCCTTCCGCCGTCTACATCACCGAGATCTGACAAGACCGCCCCCTTGATCCACAGGGCGTGGTAGGAGTCGGGGTTCTGGGCGTGCGCAGAGTTAACCATTTCTATCGCCTTGCGTTGATTTCCTGCGTTCATCACTGTCTCGACCTCTGCGTAGAAGGGTTTCCATTGCTCCCACTCAGGGTATTGGTCAAATCTCACAGGTTGCCGGTACAGGTTTACCGGCGACGTGAGGAAAACCAGCTTCGCGTTTGCAGCGCGGGCGATGCGCACGATCTGGCGAAGATTCCCGCCATATTCGCCCCGGGTCACCCTGGGCACCGCGGTTGTCATGTCGGGGGCAATGAATGGCTGTGGTTGCTGCGAACGAACCATTTCGGACGCCCATAACAGGAACCGACTCTTTGTCAGCAAATGCACCAAGATACCGGTGACCGTCCGATCTGCGTCTATCTGCCGATCGGATTGCTCCGCGGGCCAGGCTTCGTTGTTGCCGACGCATACGACGATGACCTCGGGTTTCCAGCGAGGCACCAGCTTCTCCGCCAGCAGCCGAACTTGAAAGGAAGTGTAGCCCGGTGCTCCCGCATTGATGACATCCCAAGGCGTTGTAGAAATTTCCGGGCGATTCAGCAGCGCTCGAAGCCTTGCAGGAAACGCTTGCGCCTCTTCGACGCGCCAGCCGAAAACAGTCGAATCTCCCAGGCACAGCACCAGCCGGTTGCCCGGCACAGGGCCATCGCCTCGAAAACCGTAGCGGTCAGTCCGGACGGATGTCTGGAGAAAGGTCGTCTTCACTTCGGGACGCAGTTTCCAGTGAAGCCGCCAGTCTTTCATGAACAGCTCGGGGGAGTTCGGGTCGCTACCGAACACAATCGCCCGATACGCCTCCAGTCGCGGATTCGCCATGCGGACAATCAATTCGGGGATGCCCCAAACCACCAGCAAAACGGCAGCGACCGAGAGGACGCGAAACCAGAGTTTACGCCGTGAACCCGGAGGGGACGAAACTTCGCGAGATTCGCCCTGGCCGCTGGGGCCAAGGCGCCTGCCGCCACTCGTCCCGCGTTCGTCCTTTTTTCTTGAACGTGCCATAAACGACCCAACAGGCCATGAATTGATATCACTGGTCGTAGTCCAGCGATCTTGACCTGCGACGATGGCGCTGGATCTTGAGCCTGTACCATCTTCTCCAAAAGCTGAGCGGGCTTCAAGGCTCTCGCGCAGTGCCAAGTTCCGGATTATGCCCGGCCAGAAGAACGGCGTTCTCCCCTGGATGCATCTGTCGCCGAAGGAAAAGTACTGTTGATCGGAAGCGCGGGCGTTGATCGCCACCGCCGGCCACGATGGCCGATATGGATAGACAATGTCCGCCACACCCCATCTGATCGAGCAGCGTTCAACGTCTTGGCCTAAGGGCGCGGGGCCGGTGCTGCTGTTCATTGCCATCGTGGCGCTGTACGCGCCGTCGCTGGGCAACGACTTCATCTACGACGACTACGAGGGGATTCTCAGGAAGCCGACGCTGAGCACGCCGGGCGAGTTTGCCGCGGTCTTCACAGAACGGACATGGTCTAACCTGCCCTATTACCGACCCGTTCCCGACTTGACCTACCGGATCCAGAAGTCTTTGCACGGCCAGAATCCCGTGCCGTATCACATGGCCAACATTGTGGGGATGGCATTATGCGCGGTGCTGTTGTATGGCCTGCTGCGATCGCCCGTGCTCGCGGTGCGCCCCATGCCGGCGATGCTGGGCGCTGCGCTGTTTGGCGTGCACCCGGTCGCGTCGTCGTGTGTGTATCCGATCCACTCGGGCCGCGAATCGATGATGCCGACCATCCTGCTGCTGGCGGCGATGTACGCGTTGCTGCGTCCCGGTCGCGGCTGGTATGCGCTGTCGATAGTGCTCCTTGCCGCGGCCCTGTTATCCAAAGAGCAGGCAGCGGTGATTCCCGCGATGTTCGTGCTGGCCGACCTGTTGGGCCTGTCGGCCGGCGCCTCGGGGCGGCGCCTCGGGGGCTGGGTGGTGCGCTACCTGCCGATCGTCATCGTGGTGGCGGCGTATTTCCTGGTCCGGATGCTGCTTTTCGGCAGCGCCTTGGGCCAGCATCAGCAGGTCACGCTCTTTGACCACCTGGCCGGTCCGGTCTATTCACTTTGGTTTAACCTTCAAATCACATTTGCACCGTTTTTCCGGCTTCACTATGAGCCTCCCATGCACGTGTGGGCGTCACCGGCGCATCTGGGCGTCGTGGCGGCCGTCGTCGCGCTGATCGGCGGGTGGGGATATGCCTGTCGCGCGAAGCTTCGCCCGTCGCGGCGGGTGTTGTTGTTCTGGTTGGGCTGGTACCTGCTCGCGCTGATGCCGACCGCGAACATCCTCTATCAGGAAGCTCGGTTTACCGAGCGATCATTGGTGATGACGCTGCCCGCGATCATCGGCAGCGTAGCACTGCTTGTCTCGGTCGTGTGGGATCGACCTGCTGTGCGGCGGCTGATTACCGCGGCCGCTGCGTGCCTGATCGTTGTCTGCGCTGCGATCAGCGTGCATCGCGCCCGCTACTTCGAGAACAACGTCGCATTCGCCGAGCAGTGGCTGCGCACCAATCCAGGATCCGCGACCGTGCGGCTCAATGCGGGTGACCTGTATAGCCAGGTGAAAAGACACGACAAGGCGATTGAGTGCTATCGCAGGGGATTGGAGATCAACCCGAACTCTGCCGACGGGCACATGAAACTGGGCGCCGCGTTGCACGGCCGGGGCCAGATCGACGAGGCTCTGGCGCACTACACCGAGGCGCTGCGGCTGAAGCCGGACTTTGCGGAGGCCCACAGCAACATGGGAGTCATCTTGCTGGGCCAGAGGCGCGTCGACGAGGCTCTGGCGCACCATGGCGAAGCCGTGAAGTTGAAGCCGGACTTCGCCCAGGCCCACCACAACTTGGGCCTGGCGTTGCAGGCCAAGGGCCGTATCGACGAGGCTATGGCGCACTACGCCGAAGCGATACGCCTCGAGCCACAGCTTGACAGGGCCCACAAGAAACTCGCTGAGGTGCTCAGCCAGCGGGGCCGCTTTGGCGAGGCCGCGGCGCACCACGCCGAAGCGCTGCGGTTGGCCCCGGACAATGTTGCTTACCTGAATGACATTGCGTGGTTCCTGGCGACTTGCCCCGATGCCTCGCACCGCGACGGACGGCGCGCCGTTGAGCTTGCCCAGCGCGCGGCTCGACCCACGCCCGTCAACGACGCCGTCCTGCTGGACACACTGGCCGCGGCGTACGCCGAGGCCGGCCGCTTTGATGAGGCGATCGCCACCGCCCGCAAGGCCGTCCACCTCGCCCGCACCGGCAAACGCGACGCCTTGGCGGACGAAATCAAATCACGGCTCAGCTTGTACCGGAAGCGACATCCCTATCGCCAACCGTAGCCCACGTTACGCGACCTGGTGCCGGCCGATTTCCACGACACGTAGAATCAGCTTGGCTTCTTGAGAACTCCCCGAGCAGGACTCGAACCTGCAACCTAGCGGTTAACAGCCGCTCGCTCTACCAATTGAGCTATCGGGGATTCGCCGCGTCCGCCCGCAACGGCGGCGGGTTGACCCAGGTTCAGTACCCGTGGTCCTCAATCTGAATCATCGGCCTGGCATACCGTCGATAAAAGGCACCCACGGAGGCCCAACTGGAATCAAATTTCCTATCATACGGGTCATAACCACGACTCAAGAATTCAGATCATTTGAAAAAGGGGCCAAGATGATCCTCGATTACCTCAGCAACGCACACAACTACTACGGCCTTGGACCGCGGATAGAGGCCGCTCTTCGCTACCTGCAGGATGACAATTTCGACGATTTAGAAGAAGGCAGCTTCGTGTTCGACCTGGAGCAGGAAGGGCTGCGGGCAGTCCGAAGCAACTTCGAGTCTCGGCCGATCGAAGGCGCCAAGTACGAGTTTCATCGTCGGTCCGTCGACGTGCAGTATTTCATCGAGGGCGAGACGCTATGCGGCTGGGCCCACATCAGCGAGCTGAAGCTGGAGGACTACCATGCCGACGAGGACTACCTGTTCGGCACCGGTGAAGGTGATCTGATCCGCGCCCGTCCCGGGACGTTCTTCATCTTCGCCCCCCAGGACGGCCACATGGCCAACCTGCAGCCGCCGGAAGCCAGTGGACCCGTCAAGATGAAGAAGTGCACGGTGAAGGTGGATCTTGACGATTCGAGTGCCTACTGCCAACTACCGTAGCTAAGACCGTCGTCAAGGACGGACATGCACCAGTTACAGGAAGTCATTCGACTACACCGACTCGGCAAGAGCTGTCGCAGGATCGTCTGCTGGATTGTGAAAGGATCGGATCATGAAAAACAAAGTCGCTTCATTGTCGCCGCTCGTCGCGGCCACGCTGGTTTGCACGGCGGCGGTATACGCCAGCTGGTCGGCGCCGATCATGCCCGGTCCGGCCCGGCTCGGGGACATGGTCAAGAGCCTGCGCAAGCTGCACAGCGTCTACCTGAAGGTTCACGTTGTCTCGCCACAGGCCGACAGGGCGGGCATCACGGCCGAGAAGATCAGGGCGCGGTGGGCCCAACGGC
>CAUYYV010000231.1:0-5776 GCA_963577075.1 Phycisphaerae bacterium | reverse complement strand
CGTTTCCTTTGCGCAGTTGCGCCAGCACAGCACGGGCCCGCTGCCAGAGACGCTGCTCCTCCGCGATGCGCGCTGAAATGGCCTCGTCGTTGGTTGACGCCGCGGCGGCATCAAGATGGCGCGTAGCGGCCGCCTCGATTGCCGGCGTGTAGAGCCTGTCCGGGCCGGGTATGTTCCAGTTGACGCCAAAATCATCGCTCTGTGCAGCCGCGTCCTCAAAACCGCGGTAGTAGTGGTACATGTGTTCCGCCGCTGGCCCGTACAGTTTGGAGCAGGCCTCGCGCATCACCTGTGCGCTGGTCACCTTCGTGTCCCACATGCCACGTGCCGCGACGTACATCAGCGGCCAGCGCAGGGGAAAGCCCCCGCCGTCTTTCAACTCGTAGCGCTTCTGCGATTCGTAGGATATGAATCTGACGTTGTGTTTCTGCCAGTAACGCAGGTTGCGCAGCGTGGTGTCGCCGGCATTCCACTGGAAGTTCTGCCAAGTGTGATCCATGACGCCCGGTATGAAATAGTCGTAGATGGCCATGACAGCGCCTGTTTTTTTCCACGCAAGGAAGTGCTTGCGTTCACGTTGGTTGGTCTTGCCGATCGCCACCGGCCGGTTCGGCGTGTCAGGATCGGCCCACGAGCGCAGGTGGTCGCCTTCGTTGACGAGCATGACGACGACGCCGGGCTCGGCCTTCATCAACGAGTCGGGTGGCGGGTGCGTCACCCAGTAAGCGTAGAAGGTCAGCAGAAATCGACCCGGGTGAGTCTTGGCCAGTTCACGCGCCACGGCGTTGGCCAGGTACAGGTTATGTGCCGAGGCGTTGCCCATGTCCGGCGCATCCGGGCACGAACCAATGAGCGGGTTGTCGCTGGCACACAGCGAGACGGTGACAATACCGGCCGACTGCTTATCGAGGCGGCGGCGGCATTCGTCGACAATGACCTTGATTACGCCGGGATGCGAAAAACACGGCTGGCCATGCGGACTGGAATAGAACTGCGGATGTGTCTTGCCAAACTTGTTGCGCGGTACCAGGTGCTCCATGGCGTGCCCGTGCGCGATGCTGCGCCCGCCGAGGCGCCACGCATCTCTCAAATCGTACCCGGTGATCGTACCCACCATCCAGATGTGTCGCATCTCGAACGCCGGCCGCTCGCTCACGTTCAGTGGTGCGACGGTGATCGTCTTCTTCTTCGGTATCACCTGCCACAATTCACCGGGCGCGTACCAACCGCAGCCCAGTCGATCGAGCAGGTCATATACAGCGTAGGCCGTTCCCCGGTGGTGGCCGGCGTCGTTTCCCGCCAGTGCAAGACGGTTTCCGATCGTGCGCATCACGTAATGATCATTGCCGTCATGTTCCTGGGCGATCTCGATATTAGCCTGGCGGACAGCCCGGGACATGCCGACGAGCACGGCCGGCTGATCGGCGTCGAATGATTTCTCGAACTGTGAGGCCGAGTGGATCGCCAGTGTCGCGCCGCTCATCTCGTGCAGCGTTCGCTGCAATACGTCGGCGGCCTCCCTCGCGACCTTGCCGGCGTCGTCGGCTATCACGATCACCGCGTCAGCTTGGCCATTGGCAACCAGCCGAATCGGTGGTGCCGAGCAGGCGGGCAACGCCAGAATCAGCAGCGTGATCAGGCAGGTGGTGAAGATGCTCGCAATATTTCGGTGGATTTTCATGGCTCATTCCATATGAATGGGATTCATCAGTGGTCCGCCGTTGCCGGTGATTGTATCAGTTGGTATGGGCGACCGCGGTTGGTGGCCTGCCCGCCCTGGGCATCGCTGTGTTGCGGCGCCACCACGCTTGAGCCATGATAGTCGTGGCATGCCCGCACGACCAAGAATCGCGGCAATCGCGACGACGTACTCCAAATCCTCGCACGCGCAGCACATCGTTGATCGATTTATCGAAGGTCATCGCTGGGCGGGTCGGTTTTGCAGGCCGCAGGTGGAGTTGGTTTCACTGTACGTCGACCAGGTGACCAGTCGGGATCTGAGTCGCGATCGGGCTCGGCGTTACCCGCAGATGAATATTTATCCGACCATCGCCGATGCCCTGACGCTCGGCGGCAGCAGGCTCGCGGTTGATGGTGTGCTGCTGATCGCCGAGCACGGCACCTATCGCAAGAACCGCAAGGGCCAGAAACTTTATCCGCGGGCGCAGTTCTTCGAGCAGATCGTCGATGTGTTTAGGTCCAGCGGTCGGACGGTGCCGGTGTTCATCGACAAGCACCTGTCGTATGACTGGACCAAGGCCAAGCGGATGTACGACCTGTCACGCGAGATGGGCTTCGCGTTTATGGCTGGATCAAGCCTGCCGATGACCTATCGCATCCCGGCGGTGGACATGCCGATGGGCGCTGCGATCGGCGAGGCCATGGGCCTCGGCTACGGAAACATGGATTGCTACGACTTCCATGTGCTAGAGACGATCCAGTGCATGGTCGAGCGACGGGCCGGCGGCGAAACCGGAGTACGCTGGATGGAGTCCTACCGAGGTGAGCGTTTCTGGGAAGCGCACGATAATCATGTCTGGCCCCACGATTTGTTCGAGGCGGCGCTCAGCCGCGCCAACTACATGAAGATGCCCATGGCCGGGCATCACACAATCATTCCGGATCTCGACGATCTGAAGCGCATGGTGCCCGACCCGTTTGCGTATCGGTATGAGCACCGAGACGGTCTCAAGTGTACGGTGATCATGCTCGAAGGCTTGGTGGTCAACTTCTGCTTTGCGGCGCGGTTGGCCGATCAGGCCGATCCATTGTCGACGCAGATACACCTGCCCGTGCCGGGCGACGGCAATACGCTGGCCAATTTTTTTGGCATGCAGGCTCACTGGGTCGAGAAGATGTTTATGACCGGCCGGCCGAGTTACCCGGTCGAAAGAACCCTGCTGACCACGGGGCTGACCGCCGCGGGAGTGGACAGCCTGTACCAGGGCCAGAAACGGATCGATACGCCGCACCTGGCGATTGAATATCAACCGCCCGAGCAATCGACTTTCTGTAACGTGTAAATAAACCGTGCAAGTAGGCGTTATGCACGGCTGCTTTCGGGTTGGTCATGACTTGGTCATAAGCAGATAGGCATGGTCACAAGTCTTCGGGTTCATTCAGCAGCAAGTCATCATGATCATCGACATGCATGGTGATGCGGATCCGGTATCTCTTAAAATACCGCCCATCTTGAGATGTTTTCCACATTGGCATGTGATGATCGTTGACATGGCGACCCCATGCACCACATGGCGTTGTCATCTTCTCCTGATGCTACCTGCGTATAGGCGTGCCTTCGGACAGCCGCCGGGCTCAGCCGTCCATGTCCAAATAACGCATGTCATCATCGTTGAGCTTGATGGCGGCGGCTTCGAGCGAGCTACGCAGCTCGGCGAGTGTTTCCGGGCCCACGATCGCAAACGAAGGGAAACTCTGGCAGAGCACGTAGGCGAGCGCAACTTGAATCGTCTCGACACCCTTGGCCTGCGCCAGCTCGGCAGCGCGGCCGAGTCGGCCGAAGTTGGCGTCATTGAACCACGTGCAAGCCAGGCCAGCGCAGCGTGGATCGCCGCGGTCCTCGGGCCCGAATCGGCCCGCGGTGAAACCCTGTGCCTGGCTGGACCAGGCAAAGTTCGCCATCTGAGTCCGCTCGTGCCACGCCAGCGTTTCCGGGTCGCCGGCGGTCCGGCAGCCTGCCCACGGCGGTTGGTTCCAACGCGCCAGCGAGAGATTGTTGCTCGTCGCGGCAAAGCCGACGAGATCTTTGCCTGCGGCATACGCGTTGGCCTGATCGACGCGGCCAGCTGTCCAGTTCGACGCGCCCAACGCCCTGATTCTGCCGGCGCGATGCTCTTCGTTAAGCGCTTCAATGAATTGGTCGACGCCGATGTCCGGGTTGTCGCGGTGCAACAGGTACAGATCGACGTATTCGATCCCGAGCCGATCGAGCGATTCGGCGAGTTGGGGCGCGATCCGGTCGGGATAGCAGTTGGGCGCATGGGCGCCCTTGCCAATCAGCACGATCTGGTCGCGCACGCCGCGCTTGGCGATCCATTGTCCCACCGCTCGCTCCGGCTCACCGCCGTGGTAAAGCCATGCCGTGTCGATGCAATTGCCGCCGGCCTCGAAATAATGATCGAGCATGGCGAAAGAGTACGCAAGATGGTTTGTATCGAACATGACCGATCCTTGCACGACTTTGGCGATTGGCTGTGCCACGCCGTCGACGCGGCTGTATTTCATGGTGCAAGGTTCGCGTCGACGCAGCGGTCGGCCAGCGACGGTGGTGTTAAGAAACTTGATCCCCTCGGCCTCGAAACTCAGGCCGATTGCCTCGCGCCATCGATCGATCGTCTTCATGTTGCCCAGCGAATCGTCCCAGCTCATGGCTGGATATGGTGCCTGTCGCTCGACGCGGTAATCGGCGACGATCTGCGCTTCGCACACGAAGGCGTTGGCGGGCGCCGTGCGGATCCGCTGCGGGCGGCGCCCCGGCCGATGCACGACAATATGTCCCGGTCGCAGCTTGTCACCGCCCGATTGCCAGGGTTGAGGCAGATCAATCCACCCATCGCTGCCCCAGATGCGCACGCCCGGGTCGACCGCGCAGCGAATACCGCAAATACAGCTGGCCACGATGCCGCCGTCAAACCGCAACAGCGCCGCGGAATATTCGTCGATCGCGTCGTGCTCACGTAGCTTGGCACAGCCGACGACGTCTACCGGTTCGGCAGGACCGTCCAGCCCCAGCGCAGCACCCGCGATCAGCCTCGCCATGCTGGTCGTGTAACAGCCGACGTCCATGATGCCGCCGCCCGCGCCGGCGTTGGTCAGGCGAAACTCGTTCGGACGCTCGCCCATGTCGAATGAAAAACGCGCCTCGATCATCCGGACCTCGCCGATCATCCGCTCGCGCAGCAGCTTGACCAGTTTCGTTGTCTGCGGATGGCAGCGGTACATGAACGCCTCCATCAGGAACACACCATGTGCCCGCGCGGCTTCGACGACGGCCATCGCCTCGGCGTGATTGGTTGTCAATGGTTTTTCGCACAGTACGTGCTTGCCCGCCTCAGCGCAGCGGATCGACCAGCGCGCGTGCAGCGTGTGCGGCAGCGAGATGTAAACCGTCTGCACCTGTGCATCGGACAGCAGGTCTTCGTATCGACCGAACCGCCCGGGGATGTCGAACTGGTCGGCGAACCGGTCCGCCCGTTGTCGCGATCGGCTGGCCACCGCGACCAGCCGGGCCGACGGCGTCGTGGACAGTCCCCGGGCGAAGACCGCGGCGATGTGGCCCGTGCCCAGAATGCCCCATGTCATTTGGTCCGCCATGGCCGCCATTCACCGCTGAGTTTCAAAGGGAAGGGATCCCGATCTCGCAGCGTAGCATATCCGGCGTTACGATGCCCCCATGTTTCGATATCGATTCATGTACGGCGCACTGATGTTGGCGGCGGTCGGCGTGGTGTTTTACGTCGATGACCTGCTGGAGAAAAACGGGTCGCCGCCGGGCTTGCTCATGCTCATTCTGTTCGCGGTCCTCGTCGCGCTGGCCAGTCTGGAGTTGTGCGCAATATTTCGGTCCAAGGCGGTCGCGGGCGACCCAACGCTTTTTGCACTCAGCGCGGCGGTGGGTTGCATGGCGTTCTATTGCCTGCCGGTGGGAGCCCAAGCTCACCGGTCGGTCGCGATATTGGCGACGCTGTTTGTGGTGGTCCTGCTGGGCTCGCTGGTGCGCTACAGTTGGGGCCGGCGCACGCAGGGTGTGGCGGCG
>CAUYYV010000230.1:0-5796 GCA_963577075.1 Phycisphaerae bacterium | reverse complement strand
GGTTGCGTGTCTCGAGCGGGTCCTGTTCGAGGTTGTAAAGTTCATCGACCCCGCCGATCGTCTCGACGTATTTCCACGATCGTGTGCGCCATGCACGCAGGGGATTGTGATGGCCTTCGGGAAATCGCGCGTAATACTCGACGGCCACGCCCTCGCGCACCGGCTTGTCCTGGCCCGCGCCCAGGTCGCCCAGGTCGAAACCGGGCAGTTGGCCGGGAACGTCCTGCCCGCAGCAGCGAAGCATGGTGGGCACCAGGTCGGCGTGGGACACCAGGTGCCGCACGCGAACGCCCGCGGCGTCACTTGCCGCCCGCGGCGGCTTGATGACAAGCGGAATGCGGATCATCTGCTCGAACATGATCGAGCCTTTCTGGAACATCCGGTGGTCGCCCAGCATCTCGCCGTGATCCGAGGTGAAGATGACCAGTGTGTCGTCAAGCTGGTCCGTGCTGATCAGTGCTTCGAGAATGATCCCGAGCAGGTGGTCCACGTAGCTGACGGCCCCGTAATAGCCGGCAATCTTGGCGCGCACTTGATCGTCGGTAAAGGCATCCGCGGGCGTTATCTTGTTGCCGATATTGCGACTGCGCATGATCGACAGCACGCCGGGATCCCGCAGCGTTTGCGGCAGGTACATATCCTGCGGGTCGTACATCTTGTCGAAAGGACAGGGTGCGATGTCGTAATTAGTGCTCATCGGGTGCGGCTCGATACAGGAGTAAACCAGCAGAAACGGGTTGTCATCGGTCTGCATCGTTCGGATGAAGTGGGCCGCCTGTTGCGCGTGAAGCGTTGAGGGGTGAAACGCCAGTGGCAGCTTCGTGGTTCTGCCGCACACGGGGTTGTCCGGGTCGCCCAGGTTCCTCTTGTGCCTGGTCAGGTATTCGTGGTAGCCGCCCTCGACCTCGATACCGACCTTTCGGGCGAACCGGACCGCGTCGTCGTCTGCCATGTCGTCGACGTCCTGTATGCCAGTCCTGGTGACGAAGTCCTTGAACCCCCGTCGGTCGCTGCCCGTGGGCAGGTGCCACTTGCCCGTGTAGGCGCACTGGTAGCCGGACGGGCGCAGGTAGTCGGCGATGAGCGCGGCATCGTCGGGAAAGTTGCGTTGGCGCAATTTCGATTGATAGTTGGCGACAACACCCGTCTGATGCGGAAAGAGCCCCGACAGGATCGAAGCGCGGGCGGGACAGCAGATCGGCACGGTGCAAAAGGCCTGCTCGAATTGCGCTCCCTGCTGCGCAAGCCAGGCGACGTGCGGCGCGCGCACGTTCACCGGGCTGACACCCGGCAGCGTATCGGCACGCTGCTGATCGCTGATAAACAGCACGATGTTTGGCCGGCTTCCCATGCTGGACCAGACCCTATCGAAACCAGACCATCTTGACAACAGGAACCCTACTGGCTCGAATGACATTTAGCCGCGATCCGAAGGGCAGCGCTGATTTCGAATTCGGAAAAGAGGATTCATCATGACCGCCACGCAAACCGTCAAGGTCGAGTTCGACGATCAGGTCGTCGAACGCCGCTGGTCCGACGCCAACGAGAAGATGGACTGGACCCCGTTTCCCGTCGGTTACGGCATCCTGCTCAACGAGCGCTACCAGTTCCCCATGGACATGGCCCTGGTGCGCGCCAAGCTGGACACCAAGCGGCAACTGTTCGTCGACAACCACATGATCGCCCACATGCAGGGCGTACTGCGTGAAACGCACGCGGCGAAAGATCATCCGGCCAACCCGCTCTTCGCTCCGCATATCAATTACCCGGCGTTCATCTGCCCGGACCCCGACCCCGGGAATCCCGGCTACCGGCTTTATTACAACAGCACAGGCTGGCTGTTGCACGTGGCGCACTCACAGGACGGCATCAACTGGGAAACGCCCGATCTTGATGTGTTCGATCTCAGTTCCGTCGACTCGCAGCGGTTCCCCGGCGGGCCGAACAATGTGGTGGCTTCCGGTGAAATACACGGCCTGATCCACGAGCCGAACGACCCGGACCCCCAACGGCGATGGAAGGGGATCTTCCGCTGCTACAAGGACATGATGCTGGATCGGTCGGCGCGGCATCGGCCGTTTCCGTATCAACAGGTGCCCGCGCAGAAGAAGGGTCATAGCGGCTTGGCCTATGCGCTTTGTATTTCTCCCGACGGCTATCGGTGGACCTTCGAGGCCGAGACCAATCACTGGCAAGGCCCGCACTGCGACTTTGACGTGCCCCACCAGCAACCGCTCGGCGGCAGCGACTGCCTGCGCGTCCGGTGGGACCCGAAGCTGGACAAGTACATCGCCAATACCAAGCACCGCATCGGCCCGGACTACCGGTTCTCGCAGGTCTTTCACCAGGCGCGCGTCGCCGGGCAGATGGAAAGCGACGACCTGATCCACTGGTCGCCGCCGCGCATCATGGCCTATCCCGACGGTGAGGACGCCAAGACACCCGACAACGGCATGCACGGCATCTACGAAGTCAACTCGTTTGCGTACGAGAGCATGTGGCTGTCCAACTTTTCGATGTGTACTTGGGCGCCGGCGACACGGCAACAGATCCGCGACAGGAACCTTCGGCCCGGCCAGCAGTACATCAAGCGCAACTGGCTGCGCCTGGCCGCCAGCCGCGACGGACGGCACTGGTACTACTTCGGCGACCGCAAACCGTTGGTCATGTACGGCGACGACGCGACTGATGCCCAGGACAGTTGGAAGCCGCATTACCTTCGCCCGGTGAATCTGGCGACCACCGGCGGCCCGATCGTCAAAGACGACCAACTGTGGTTCTACTACCGCGGCTCGACCGTGAAGGCCGAGGTGAGGGCGGGCGCCACTGCGAAAAGCGCCTTGGGCCTGGCAACGCTGCGCCGCGACGGTTTCGCATCGCTCAACGCCGACACCGACGGCGGGCTGGTCATCACGCGGCCATTTGTCTTTGACGGCAACGGCGACTTGTTCGTCAACGCCGACGCGGCGAGCGACGGCGAGCTTCGCGTCGCGGTGGTCGATGAAGACACGGCCGAGGAACTTGACCACTTTGGGCGGCAAGACAGTGCTGCGATTACCGAAGACGCCACGCGCATCGCCGTACGCTGGCGGCAGCGCGATTCGCTTGCGGAACTGAAAGGCCGCTACGTCCGCCTCGCGTTCCACCTGCGCAATGCCAAGCTGTATTCGTTCTGGATTGAATAGCTGCAAAGCAACGTGAAGGCGGTGCCGCATCGCGTTCAATGCGATGCGATTATCCCCTGTGATCGCGCACGCGCAGGTTTGGGCGGGGCGGTTTGGGCGGGCGTCCGTCGTGGCCGATGGTTTGGCGGATCTTGCTCGCCGCGGTCGAGCTGTACATGCTGGTCCTGGCCCGTTTGACCGGATACGCGGCCAGGAACCGGCGTTGCTCGGCCATGCGGCCGGCGTCGGAGGGCCTGGCGGGGATATCGATGTCGGCCAGGGTGACGGTGTCGCGGGCGTTGTCGATCGCAACGATCTCGCCTTTCGAGACGATCAGGTTCCGGCCCACGTTGGCTTGGACGATCGGCACGCCGTTTTCACGCGCCCTTGCCAGCACCGTGCGATTCTGTTTCTTGGAGAGGCTGCCATAGGTCAGAATGCACAGAAACTGCGCCCCGTCGAGCACGAGAGTGCGCGGAATCTGCGGATACCAGCGATCGCTGCAGATCAACATGCCGGCCCGTCCCAGCGGCGTGTCAAACGCGCGGATGG
This sequence comes from Phycisphaerae bacterium, assembly GCA_963577075.1. Lineage (GTDB taxonomy): Bacteria > Planctomycetota > Phycisphaerae > Phycisphaerales > Phycisphaeraceae > CAUYYV01. The sequence goes on along the minus strand of CAUYYV010000230.1, from coordinate 2,080 downwards.
TCTTGCCCACGCCGTTGAAGGGCCATGTGTATTTGTCCTTGATGGCATTGGACATCTTGCGGTACGTGCCCCGCAGTTGTCCGCGAGCGTCGATAAACGCGGCCGTGTTGTAAACGGTCCGACCGCCGAGTTCGGCGAAACCGAACACCAGGTTGCATTTCAACTGTTTCGCGAGTTTGGCGAAACGTTTCATGTACGGGCCATTGACCGGCTCGGCGACGCCGAGCATCTGCTCGCGCAGTTGCGGCCAGGCAAACGCCTCGTGCACCAGATAACCTTCGAGGATGCCCTCCGGTGCCACCGCCAGTTGCGCTCCGTGTTTGGCCGCTTCGACAAAAAACATCTCCAGGCGATCGGCGTTCCAATCCTTGTGCCACTTCCAGGGTACGAAGTTGACGGCCGCGGACCTGACTGTTGTAAACATGAAATTCAGTGTAGTGAATATACGCTTGTGATGCACCCACCTCTTTCCGCCCTGTCGCCCGCCTTGCGCCCGTGCAGCGACAAGCGGTATTCTTCCCGGGTTGACCAGCCTCTTGTTGCGTACCAGTTGATGTCTCGAATCGTCAGTGCACAATCTCGAACATTGAAAAGGGTCGTCGCGTGATTCACGATAATGTCGAGTTTCATAACGTCGGCGAGCTTCGCCCGATCAACGGCAAGAAAGGTCTCCGGCTGCAGCGTGTCCCGGAGCATGTGCGTGTGTCGCTGAACGATGCCGTCCAGATGCGCATGCTCCAACCCGACACCGCGGAGATCCGATTCGTGCTCGACGAACCCTGCCGGTCGCGTGTGTCACGCTCTACCCCTATTACCGGGATTTGAGGATAGAGCCGCCGGACGCCGGTTTTGGTGGTACGCCTGACGAATATCGCCGGGCGTTACGCCAGGCCGTCGATTCGTGTCCCCACACCAACGCACACCTTATCGAGGCCCCCGAAGTGTTGACCGATATCGCGGGCCTAACCGCGGGCCTGATCCACCCAAGTGATTTGGGCATGACGGAAATGGGTCGAAACCTCGCTGACAAGATCAGGCCGCTGCTGTCGTAAGCGGCACCAGTCACTGCTTGCGAACGACTCTGGCGGTGAAAAATTGAAAATGACCAAGCCCGGTCCTTATTCGACGGGCGACTCCGCCATGATCCGCTGGTATGTACGCCGGGCATGATCGTACGCGGCGACCGCGTCCTGCATCTCGGCGGCGGCGATGAAGCGGCTCTTCTGCCGCCAGCACTGATCCACGCCGCTCAAGCACCACTCAGCACTGCGTCGCGAGGCGCGGATCGGCGTATCCCCGACGAGGACAAACACAGGATTCGTGTGCGATGACGGCAGGATCCGCATGGCCACCCAACTGCTGCGATCGATAGTGATGTCAAAGCTGATCTCTCGCAGTGTGCCGTCTGCGGTGATGCGCTTCGATGCGACGGGATACCCATTGACAATGAGTTCGACGGTCACGTCTCTCGAGTCACCGAGTCGCGCCCTTTCAAGGTGCCAGTACGGCTTCTTGGAGTAGTGGCGATCCCCGATTGAAGGATCGGGCTGGGGTGACAGCCACGCGGCGACATGCGCGGCAGCGCGGACAATGCCGGGTTCGTCCAGCCGCAACTCGCTCAAGTTACTGCCCGCCTCAACACCGCCGACGGCAAAGTCGATCAAATGGCTCTGGCCGTGGCCGACGTACGACTGGCCGCGGCGCAGGCCGTCACACCATTTCTCATAGGTCAATTCGCCGTCCACTTTCACGTAGGACCGTCCCATGCCCACGCGCTCGTGATACAGGCACGGAAAGTCCGATTCGCCCGCGGCGCGTGGGCGAAATCCGCAGTTGAGCACGTGGTACCAGGTGTTAAGCTCCCACACATAGGGCGTGTCACAGAGGGCGAAGAAGTCGATGGCCGGCACCGGTTGATCGTTCGGGCCGGGCACAGTGTGGGTTACATCAACGATAAACTCGTGCGCGCCGATGCTGTCGTAGGGCGGGACGATGTAGTTCGGCAGTTCGTCGGTTTCGACTACCATTCCGAGCCCCGAATGCGCCGTGCCGCAGACGGCGCCTTGTTTCTTCGCCCAGC
>CAUYYV010000229.1:0-5810 GCA_963577075.1 Phycisphaerae bacterium | reverse complement strand
GCTCTTCGCCGTCGGCTATTTCATCGTCATCGAACTGCCCGTGCTGGGCATTTCGAAGATGGGTTATCAACGCTATTCGCTCGTCGCCGACCATTTGCAGTACCTGGGCCTGATCGCGCCGATTGCCCTGGTGGTGGCAGCCGGCCATCGTGTCATGAAGCGCCAGCAGGCTGTCGGCCGCGTGGCCGCCGCGTTGGTCATTGGGGTAAGCGCCGCGCTGACTTGGCAGCGGGCGAGCGTGTTCGAAACCCCCAGGTCGTTATGGGATGATACGCTGAAAAAGAACCCGCGGTCTCTCAGCGCCAACTACAACATGGCTGCCGCACTGCAACAACTTGGCGAACTCGAGGAATCATCACGTTATTTCCATGTAGTGTTGGAACTCAACCCGAAGGATGCCGGCGCGTACTACAACCTGGGCATCAACGCATTTCGACGCCAGCGGCTTGACGCGGCAATCGATTTCTATCACAGGGCTTTGGCGCTCAAACCTGAATATGGCGAGGCACATCACAACCTTGCGGTCGCGTTCCAGGACAAGGGCGACGGTGATTGGGTCCGCCACCATTTTCTCAGCCTGAAATACCGCGGCAACGATCTGTTCGCACGGCGGTCCTTCCGCGAGGCGATGGCTTTTTTCCAGCCAATGGTGCAACTGCAGCCCGAAAACGGCGAGGCCCATTTCCTGCTGGGTCGAGCCCTGTATATGGCCGGTGATAAGGCTGCGGCCGCCAGGCACCTCCGGCAGGCCGTGCGCCTTGACCGGAGCCTGCGGAAAAAGGTTAACGAGTTGGGCCTGAACCTTGATGGGTGACCCAGCGCCAACCTGCGGGTTTGGCCCCGGCCTCAAAGACGCTATATTTGCACCGATGACACCGGGGGCGAGGCAGTGGGCAGGTCGGTCGACGCCGTACCCAAGCGCAATTCCGCGATTTTTGATCTTGCACTGTCTCGTTCGTGAACCGCTGGCGGCGATGCAGGTCGCGGTGTGCCCGGCCCATAAAATACGGGCGGTCATGCTTGATATGATCAGGCGGGACTGAACTGAAAAGGGGCCCGTTATGCCCGACGCAAACGACCCTCGATTCACCTGCCCGCAGTGTGGGCGCCAATTCCGGTGGAAGTCCGAGATGGCGGGCAAGAAGGTGCGCTGCAAGTGCGAGGCGTTATTTCGCGTGCCCGACGAGCGGGACAACGGCAAGTCGACCTTTGATCTCGGCGACGGGGCGGAGCCTGGTGCACCCGATACGCAGGCAACCAAATCTTGCCCTTCCTGCGCCGCTGACATCGCCGCGAACGCCGTGCTGTGCATTCACTGCGGGTACAACCTTGAGACCGGCAAGGAGATGGGCACCGAAGTAGGTTTCGCCACCAAGACCACGCGCAAGCCGGCCCGCGCTTACACCGGTCACGCCGACGGCTTCTTCGGCAGGCTTAGCCGAAGCTGGCAGTTTGCCAAGATCGCCTACGGCATCCTCTGGAATTTCAAGCAACTGGTGATCTTCCCGATCTTTTCCGCCGCCGCCGCCTTGGTGGTGGCGGCAAGCTTCCTGCTGCCCGTGTGGGGCACGGGCACGATGAGCCAGTTCACGGCCTTGCTCGACAACGACCCGGATAGCCGCGCTCCGGCGGGTCCGCTGGTATGGGTGTTCGTCTTCCTGTTTTATCTGTGCAACTATTTCGTTATCGCTTTTTTCAACACGGCGCTGGCGGCGTGCGCGATGAAAGTTTGCGCCGGCGACGCGCCGACGGTCAGCTTCGGGTTGCGCATCGCGGCCAAGCGGCTGCCGCAGATCTTCGGTTGGGCGGTCGTATCGGCCACCGTCGGATTGGTTCTCAAGATGATCGAAAACGCCAACGACAAGGTCGGCGCGATCATCGCGGCGGTTCTGGGCACGGGCTGGACGGTGCTGACCTATTTCGTCGTGCCGGTCATGGCTGTCGAGGGCGTCGGTCCGATCAAGGCGGTCAAGCAGTCATTCGACACGCTGCGCCAGATGTGGGGCGAGGCGGTGCTGGGCAATTTCTCGATGGGGTTGTTGGCATTTCTCATCACGCTGCCGATCTACCTGGTCCTGATCGCGGCCCTGGTGTTCAGCGCCTCGGCTGGCCAGGCCGTTCTGGTAGTCACGTGCGTGGTGCTGCTGGTGCTGGTTGCGATCCTGGCCGCCGCCGTCAGCAGCGCAGCCGATGTCGTCTTCCGCGGCCTGCTGTACAACTACGCCACCGGGCGCACGATTCCCGAGGAAGTCGACGACCAGATCTTCGCCGCCGCTTTCGCCACGTCGGCGAAGTGAGCGAACCGCCGTATCGCCGTGGCTGGTGTATGATGATGCCATGCCGTATGCCGCTGTCAGCGATGAGCAACTGACCGAATTGATCGAGACGGAACTTGCCGGCCTGATCGACATCCGTCACGACCTGCACGCCCACCCGCAACTCGGCTACGAGGAAACATACGCCAGTGCCAAGGTGCAAGAGCATCTGGCAGGGCTGGGCATTCCTCACGAGGCGGGCCTGGCGACCACGGGCGTGGTCGGCTGGCTTGTGCCCGACGGGGCTGACACGTCCAGCGCCGTCGGCCTGCGTGCGGACATGGATGCGCTGCCGATTCAGGAGCAAACCGATCTGCCCTGGAAATCACGGCACGATGGGCTGATGCACGCCTGTGGGCACGACGGTCACACGACGATCCTGATGGGCGCCGCCACGGTGCTGGCCAAGCTGCGGCACAGCCTGCCGCGCGCGGTCAAGCTGGTGTTTCAGCCGGCGGAGGAAGGCTTGGCCGGCGGCCGGAAACTGGTCGAGGCCGGCGTGCTCGACGAGACGGTCGGCGGCGTCAAGGTGATGTCCATGTTCGGCTTGCACGGATTTCCGCTGGCCGATGTCGGCACGATGGTAACCCGGCCGCGGGAGATTCTTGCAGCGGCGGACAAGCTCGAGATCCGCGTGACGGGCAGGGGCGGGCACGCCGCGGCGCCGCACCTGTGCATCGATCCCGTGGTCGCCGCGTCGGCCGTCGTCACGGCCCTGCAGACTATAGCCAGCCGCACCGTCACCCCCACCGATGCCGTGGTCGTCACGATCAGCTCGATCCACGGCGGCGAAGCTTACAACGTCGTGCCCGATACCATCGAACTCCTGGGCACGATCCGCACCCTGGCCGAGCCGACGGCGAAACTCGTGTATCGCCGCGTGCGCGAGATCGCCGAGCACGTCGCGGCGGCCCACGGCTGCGAAGCCAAGGTCGATATCGAGATCGGCTACCCCGTTACCTACAATGACCCGGACGCCACCGAGCACGCGATCAACGTCGCACGCTCGGCGATCGGTGCAGGCAACGTCATTGACCTGCCCGCGCCACTAATGGGCGGTGAGGATTTCGCGTATTACGGGCAGAAGGTGCCGGCGTCATTTCATTTCATCGGCGTGCGGCCAAAAGGTGCCGAAAACTATCCGATGCTGCACACGTCGAAGTATGATTTCACCGATGACGCGATCGCCGTGGGTGTTCGCCTGATGTGCCGGTGGGCGCTCGACGTCGGCACAGGGCCTGCCCTAGGCTAAGTGATTGATCCGAACGGATTGGCCGGTGCGCGCCGATTCGTAGACGGCGGCCATCAACTCGCTCTGGATGATACCGTCGGCTGGCGTGGTGCGCGGCTGGTCGCGGCCGCTGACGGCGTCGATGAAGTTCTCCGCCGGCGAGATACCGCGGTGGCCCAGGTCAAGGTCTTCTAGTTTGCCCTTGCGCGTCAGCACATTGATCCAGTTGCCGGTCCAACCGTCGATCTCGATGCGGCCGTTGTCGAACGCGAAGGTCATGTGCCGGCCCCGCACCGGGCAGTTGCCGCCGATGACCACCACGCCCATCACGCCGTTTTCAAAGCGGACGTTGATCGAGCTGTTGACGTCGACGGGGAGTCCCTGGTTGTCGACAAAGGCATGAACCTCGGCGACGGGCGACCCGACGGGCCAGCACAGGCTCGAAAGGATGTGCGCGCCGCTGTCGTACGCCTGGCCGCCGCCGGATAGTTGCGGGACCATCCGCCAACCCTGCGCCTTGATGTCTTTTGGCTTCCAGCCCTGTGTCAGGTAGCCGCAGATCAACTCGAGCTTTCCCATCGAGCCGTTGCCCACCTGCTCGCGCAGATAGGCAAACTCGGCCGTGAAAGGCGGGCAGTAACCGATGACCAGTATCTTGCCCGCTTTCTCGACACGCGCTGCCAGGTCGCGGGCGTGATCGACGTCGACGACCATCGGCTTCTCGACCAGCACGTGGCAGCCGGCTTCAATCGCCTGCACGCACTGGTCGTAGTGCATCGAGTGCGGCGTGATGACGGCGGCCACGTCCGGCCGTGCGTTGGCGTACATCTCGGCGGCGTCGGTATAGATCGTCGGCTGCGGTTCGTAGTCGGGAATCGCATTTTTGATAAAGTTGTCGACGATCTCGACGGTTACGTCGCACAGGCCGACGATCTCGACGCCGAGTCGCACGAACTCCTGCGCGTGAATCTTCGCCTTGCCGCCACAGCCGACGATGACCGCTCGAAGCTTGCTCATGATATGTGGCCTTTCACTTGCGTGGTGTTTCCCGCTTAGGGGGGCGGCATCAGGGCGCGCGGTGCGAATTGCGCCGCCCGACATTGAACCCTGAACCCTCGTACGGATCAGACATACTTGAGAAAATCGCGGCCCGCGCGCAGCGCGGTCTTGTTCAACTCGTCGCTGCCGTAGAAACGCCAGTCCTCATGCTCGATGGAAACGACGCCCTTGTAGCCGCGCTCTTCCAATATCTCGAAATACTTTTCCCAGCGCGCCACGCCGTGGCCGGGCAGCGCGTATCGCCAGTTGCGCCCTCCGTAGTTTTCATTGGTCGGATACGTGTGGTCCTGGAGGTTGCCGCAGTCGTACAGGTTGTCGTCAAGGATTTGCGTGTCCTTGGCGTGGATGTGATAGATGCGATCAGCAAACTCGTGTACGAATCGCACCGTGTCGATGCCCGTCCAGATCAGGTGCGACGGATCGAGGTTGATGCCCATCACATCGCTGCCGATCTCCTTGAACAGCGATCGCAGGCTCTCAGGGGTGCAGCCGAGGTTGGCGTAGCGCGGCTGTTTTCCCGGGTACGGCTCAAGGACGATGTGGGCGCCGGTGTCCTCGATCAACGAGCACAGTTGGCCGTAGCTGTCCACCGCGAACTTGAATGTTGCCGAGCGGTCGGGTTCCTGGGGATTGGTCGGGCTGATGGTGAGGCAGAAGTTTCGCACGCCGAGCGGGACGACCTTGCGGATGTGCTCGGCCCGGCTCTGGGCCGCGTCCTTGCGTTCGGCGGCGTCGGCGGAAACCATGCGGCCCTTGCCGGGCAGTGCACCCTCGCCGATCCGCAGGCCCGCCGACGTCGCCTGCTTTATTTCGTCCGGATCACTCACACCGTCGATCGACTCGAATCCCTCCTCGACGCAGAACGCCACAACGGCCGACAAATCCTCCTGCCACGTGCTGCCGTAACTGCCGAGGCGAAATCCGATCGGAAACTGTCCTGTCCGTGTCTGTGCCATGGTAGTTGCTCCCTGATTTTTATCTTTGCTGCCTTGCCGGCTCTAGGTATTGCCCCGGGATGCGGGTTGCCTCGTATTGGGCATCCGGGTTTCGGTTGCGGATCGCTTCGGGCGTGTCATCTTCCCAGTACGCCGGTACAGTCGCCGGTCGACTAGACCACGAGAGTAACAGGGTGCGCCGCGAGTTGCCGTGGTTGGCGCGTGCCGCGTGCAACACTCGTCCCTCGGCGATCACGAGTGATCCCGCCT
>CAUYYV010000228.1:0-5857 GCA_963577075.1 Phycisphaerae bacterium | reverse complement strand
AGGTTGGCGTGGACGTACAGGTCAGGCCCATTGTTCATGGCGGACATCTTGATGTAGGCATACCGACCCCGTAGCCCGGCCTCGTGCCACGCGGGGTATTCGCTGCGCATCCTCGTGACCAGAGGCAAGGGCACGCACGCGCCCGAGTCGAAGCCCGCCGCGGAGTCGTAGATAATCACGTTGTCGGACACGGCCGACCAGTTGGCAATTGCGTCGAGCATCACGTCGCGACGCCAGCATCGGCCCACGCCGGGCGCGTGCAGTGCGCACGGCGGCTCCACGGACAACGCCGGGATGATGCCGCGATGGGGGCGAAACGTCTGCGGCGCTACCACCTGGTCCAGCGACACGACTACGCCGTACAGTCGATCGGGGTGCTCATGATGCACCTTGTCGACGACCTGCGTGTAGAACCGGTACAACGGCTCGCTGATCTGTCGAATGCCGAACCACGGGTCGCGCAGGCCCAACGACTGGTCCTCATCGACGGACCCATAGCCGCGGACCTGAAGATTCAACGGCGACTCGCCTGCCTCGAGCCTTGCGTCCGCAATTTTCGCGATGCCCAGCACGTGATCCGGATTGTCCAGCTCGACGCGCGGCATCAACGACTGCAGCGCCGTGTCGTAGTCCAGCGACAAGCGGTTGCGACGCAACCACGCGGTGATGTCCTCTGACTTGTCGAGGTTTTGTGCGTCGTCGCCGTGCGCGGCGCTAAATGACAATATACGCATGTCGAAGCTGGGGGTTTGCACAACCTCGAACGGCTTGATCTCGATGGTCCGGCTTTGCGGGATCACCTCGCCCAGATCGCCGGCGAAGAACCAGCGGCAGCCCAGCCGGTGCAACAGGTCGGACACGGCAAAAAGCGTGCCCGCCGGCCGCATGCCCGCCAGCGCGATCGTGTCGCCCCGGGCGCGGATCACGTAGCCGTCACGGCAGCTCATCAGGTCATTGCGCTTGTCGAGGGAACGCTCGACGCCGAGCCTGGGCACGGTGCGGATGGCCGCATCGCCGATCAGGATGCGCACCTTGCCGGCGGGGATGTCGTCCTTGCCCAGCGTAAGGACCGCCAGCCGGGCGCCGCTCATCTTTTGGATTACCGCGACGAGGTCCTGAGCTGCGATCTTCTCGAACCGGTGCGGCTCGGCAGGCATGACCACCACCGCCGACGGCTTGCTGTCATGCACCAGCTCGATCGGCGACAACGCCGTGGCGACGCCGGTAAATACATAAAACATCGCCCAAGACGAAATTACACCCACGGCAACGTTTCTGCGACTTTCTTTGGCTGTTCGTATATGCATCGCAGCACCACGCCGAGTCGGATACCTTGCCAGCCGCTCAATCATTCAGGACGACCCCTGATACCACCCACGACCCAACCAATTCGAATAATTTTCAGACGCAAAAGAACAAACCTGCCGTAATCGATGACCGCCATCCCGCTCAACCAGATCTCCACCCAGCCCATCGAGCGCCTTTCCACCGGCTATGACGGGCTTGATTGGGTTTTATACAAGCCGACGGCACATGGGCATGGGGCTTGCCCAATGGAGCGGTATCGCTCTGGGCTAGGGTTTGGCCGGTTCGTACGCTTCGCGAAGGAACGGGTTGCCCGCCGGTTCCTTGCCGCCGTAGAACCATTTGAAGGGCAGGATTTTTCGCTGCTGGCCGCATCCGGGCACGCTTTGCGGCACCAGTTTCGCTTCGACTGTGAACACCGTCGATACATTCAGTATGAACGCCCGTTGTACGGATAACATCCGGGGAAGGGACAGAGAAATCGTTCGGCGATTTGATAAGCATTGCCGGTCACTCAATTTCCCTCCGACGGCCTGACGTAACCGTCTTGGCTGGTTCCTCGCCAGTCAGGTAGATAGCCTTCCGTCTCTGCGAACCCGTAGGAGGGGCCGATCTGGTTCTCGGTGCGCCAGGGCCAGCCCTGTCCGCCGATGATTCGATACTCTGCGCCCTTGCCGCAGAGCCAGTAGAACATATGGGCGTAGTAGCGCGCGGTGGCGTGCCCGCCGTAATACGCCGCATGGAAGTCGAAGTCCTCTTCGACGATCCAGTCGCGCGCCGGAGGTGCAGAGCGCCAGTAATTGTATTTGAGCATCCGGCGCAGGCCGGTGGCGCTGGACTGGCCGCGGCGGTGGAGGATGCTCTGGTGGTGGATTCCGATGGTGCCGGCCGGGCCGTCGCAAAAAACCCCTGCTTCATCGGCATCGCGGTGGGTTCGCTGGATATGGGAGCCCGGTACCAACTCGGTCGGGCCGAGCTCGACCGGCGTGTCCTGGGGGAAGTAGAAGGCTTCCAGGAAGCGCAGCTCCGGGCCGAAGATATGGTCGGCGTCCTGGTGCCAGCCCTGGCCTTCAGCCGGGCATTCGACGCGGTGGTGGCTGGCCAGTACTGGAAGGCCGAGATCGGGCCCGAGGAGTGAGCGCATCGCGCCGGTCAGCTGCGGGTTGAGCAATACGTGTTCAATGAACCAGTCCTCGAGCATGATGGTGCTCGGTTCTTTGCTGTCGCGCATCCGCGCGAGATCCTTCTCGGTCATGCCTGACGGCATGTAACTCGGATTTGACGGCGTCTTCCCATCGAGATAATCGCAGGTGCGCTGGTTGATGTGATCGGGGACAACACCGGGAAGCAGCATGTGCCCTTCGCGGCAGAACTCGAGGACCTGTGAATCGGTCAGAGTTGGCTCACAGTCAAATGTGCGACGGGCACTGTCGTAATTCATGGCGCTCCCTTGTAAGACTCACCTGAGATCAAGAATCGCATGGATGACGCGTTGGTTTGCCCGGCGGTAGTCTGCCGGCGAACTCGCGTTCACGGCCGTATCGACCGCCCACCGCAGGACGCCTTCGGCCCGATCCGCAGCCGCGTCGTGGCCGCGCTCGCGGGCGTCGTCAATAGCTTTCTCAAGCACCGCAAGCCGGTCGCGGTCTTCCCGCCCTTCACGCCACGCCTCCCAGTTCGGTGAGGGGATCGCTCCGGCGGTACCGGGATACACCACCACATAGTACATGCCGACCTTGTTGGGGCGATGGTCCCATGGATTGGCGTAGGGACTGAAATACGAGTAAAACGCGCAGCCGTCCAAATCATGCTCCCACGCCCGCCAATGCATTCGGCGGAACCAGCTCCAGCTCTTCGCGGGGTTTGCCGAATCCTGCGTAAAGTGATTATAGAAGCTCACTCTGCCCGGTCCGCTCTTGAGAATGCGCATCGTCTCGGGCCGATTGAGGTTAAACTCGTGCGGCATCCAGTGATCGATGATCGGCAGGAATCGCCTGGCCTGCTCGGGACTCACGTCGATAGGGTCGATCCAGATCATGACGCCATCGCTAATCTCTTGGGCGACCTTGTGCGCGTTGAACCAGTGGTCGTCCAAGGCGGGCTCGTCCATCAACTGCATGCTGAAGTGCTTTTCGTCGAATCCCAACTGGTCGGCCACCCGGCGGGCCCGGGCAATGCCGTCAGCCATCGTCTTGCGATAGGTCTCGCTGTCGTAATCCTTGTGGGTCGTGGTGAAGCCCCAGTCGACGCCCCGGGAGAAGCCGGAGACAAAGCCCAACTGCTTTACGAGGTTCCGGTGCTGCAGGGCCAGCTCGGTGTGGTACAGACAATTGTTCCCGTGCGCGGCGATGTCCTTTAGGTAGGCCGCCTTCGTATCCACACCTTGCGGCGCTTCCGGAGGCCCACCCCATACGAACGTCCAGAAATCAGGGTCGCGTGGAATACGGATGGGGTGGACGGTCAGTTGCACGTCGATGTTTTTCGTCACCCCATTTCCGCTCAAGGTTATCGCGCTGTGATAGCTTCCGGCCGGCACGCCGTGGGTATTGACGGTGATCCACAATCCGGCAGTGTGATATGGCGCCAGCCCCACGGCCCGGCGGCGAAGCAGCGGCAAGGGTTGCCAGCCATAGCGCAGCGAATGCAGGAAGCCCACCACGCGAATTTCCGGCCCGGGATACGACCGGCCCTGTGAATCTTTGAGCGGCCCGGCAGTGATACCGAGCTGTAGCGGCTGATCGACCATCGACGTCAGCCGTACAAGCACCGGCTCGTATTCGTCCTGGCAGGCCTCGATGGTCACTTGCGTGGACAGCTCGCCACCGGTGGGCCAATCGTGAATGCCGAAAGTGATCCAAGGCTCCTCAGCAGGCCACACCACGATTTTCTCGCCCCGGCCAACGGTCCTGGCCCGCTGCTGAAGGATGTCCGCAGACGGCAGTTGGGTCCGGCCGACCGGAATATAGTCGAGGTTGGAAGTGAGGTAGACGGCATCGATGATGCGGTCACCGGCTGGTCCGTCATCCTTCGGCTTCTCGATCTCGATCGTCAGCGACGAGGCCTTGAGCGTAACGTCTATCGGATTCCAGACGACGCGTCCCTGGTACTGGGTGAGGTCATCGATCTGGTCGCCCAGAGTTGTCTCTGCGCAGACCTCGCCGTCCTGCAATATGCGAACCACGATGGGCGAGGGGAGCTGGCGCCATTGCACTCGGCGGATCCACAGGCGGTGCGGTCCAGCCTTTGCCGGCCTCGCCGTCGCACTGGCGATGGACCATCGGAAGGCGGTTACTTCGTTGGGCCCGGCCATGCAGAACGCCGCGGGATGAAACACCGGCCAGGCCGGGGCCCGGCGGGTCCACTCCGTATCCACGAGCGTACCTATGTAGACGAAGTCTTCCGCTTCCCAGAAAAGATGGGTGCCCTGCTCCGGATGCTGCCGCCGCTTGGCCAGTTCTGCCCGTACGTCGATTACGTTGAACAGCGGGTCGAACGCGTGCGTTTCGCTGAACACGTCGTCCTCGACTACCGCAGCCATGCCCGACGTCGTACCTCCGCCGGCCGAACAGCCGCAAGCACACAAGGCCGTGCAAGCCAACAGGAAGGCGACAAACGCATTTGGCTGCCGTCTCTGCCCTACACACATACATTCAACCTCGGGGTGCACCGATATCTCCCTTGTAAGGGTTTCCAGCCGGTGACTCGCCGGCCACCGCTGATGATGGGGTTCTCGCCCGGGTGGGACGTGTAGGTGACGGGAGCGTCGCGGGATCCGCTGTCCTTCGGTCCCAAGAGAAGCTCTTCTTTTCGAGGACGTATTTACCCCCGCGCACCATAACGGTGATCGCTCCTGCAAAGCCTGTCGCCTTCTTTGCGCGAACCGCATCGCGGGCCCGCGGCAACGTTCCGAACGGCCCGTCGCCATCGCCGGCATCCGCCAATGCTCCCGACCATTTATCATTGCCGTCCGTCGCCACGTGGAATGTGACATCGGATTTGCGTACGTCGTCTTTTGCCCTAACCGCGGATATGACCATATCCCATGCTCAGTGTGAGTCTATTGTAATGGCCGGATGCCGATCTTGCTAACGTCGATTTGTGCGAGCACCATGGCCAAGGCGGATACTTTATTATCTTAGCGACGTCGATCGGTCATCGCATTTGGATTGATAACTTGAGACACCGCAACAGGAGGCCCGCCCTGGCCGAGCGATTCATTCAACCTATTCCACTGGCGAAGCTGCCGTGCAGTATCGCGACGGGTAGCATGAAGATGCTGCGCCACGGGCGGCTGATGTTCGTGTACGGCGACTACCATCGCAAGCCGCAGATGCTGTGCGCGGTGTACTCGGACAATAAAGGCCAATCGTGGTCGCAGGGCCGGGCGATGAAGCTGGCGCCGGGCGAGGACATGGTCAGCCAGGGTGGCGCCACGAGCGTGATCCGCTTGCAGTCGGGCACCCATGCAATCGTGTTTACGGCTCGACGGGCGACCACAACACGACGCGCTGAAAGATGCCGCTTGGTCGACTCGATCGCCCGACAACGCGGG